>JABMPV010000032.1 GCA_013202595.1 bacterium | reverse complement strand
GCAAGATCGCCGACCTGATCGTGCTGGACAGGAATCTGTTCGACGGTCCCGACACGGCTATCGCCGCCGCCACGGTGCAGATGACTCTCATGGCGGGCGTGGAGGTCTTCAATCGACGGTTCGAGGCATAGACGACCGTCGCCGCAGACCCGCGGCGGCACGCGGGGACGGCGGTTGCCGCTCCGGGTTCCAAGCGCCTATCATTTGATAGATAGGTCTATCGCTCACGGAGGTGTCGTCTGATGACCAGGGTCAATTCGTGGAATGAGTGGGATCCGCTCAAGCACGTGATCGTTGGCCGCATCGACAGCCGGATGGTCGGGGCGCCGGAGGCCGGGATGATGCTGGACCTCCCCGGGGTCGGTATCGCACCAGGGGAGTGGATCCCTATCCCGGAGAAATACACCGAGAAGGCACACGAGCAGATGGAGGCTTTCGCCGCCATGCTCGCCGGGCGCGGTGTCCGGGTGGACCGACCGACGTCGATGGACGACAGGCAGTACGTCCGCACCCCCGACTGGGAGTGCGACCACATGTTCGGGACGATGCCGCCCCGCGACATCCTCATGGCCTACGGAAACGAGATCCTCGAGGCGACCATGTCGCAGCGTGCCCGTTGGTTCGAGTTCCTGGCCTACAAGCCGCTCCTGGAGCAGTACTTCAAGGACGATCCCAACTTCCTGTGGGAGGCAGCCCCCAAGCCGAGGCTGTCCGACGAGTCGTACGTCACCGGGTATTGGGAGAAGTTCCACAATGAGTGGTCCGAAGAGGAGCTCATGCAGAAGATGCGGAACCTCGAATTCCAACTCACCGAGAAGGAACCGCTCTTCGACGTTGCCGATGCCATGCGCTTCGGCAAGGACATCTTCATCCAGCACTCCGCTCCATCCAACAAGGCGGGCCTCGACTGGTTCAAGCGGCACTTCGAGTCACGCGGGTTCCGGGTCCACTTCCTGCATTTCGGCGGGACGCCGGTGCCGTGGCACATCGATGTGACTCTCGTGCCGCTGCGGCCGGGTCAGATCATCGTGAACGTCAACTACCCGTCTCTGATACCGGAGTTTCACGAGCTGCTGAGGATCAACGATTGGGAGATCATCGAAGCCGCACCGGTCTCGAGAGCGACGCAGCCGCCGTACTCCATGTGTCACGAGTCGCTCGGGTACAACGTCTTCTCGATCGACCCCAACACGATCTGCGTCGAGGCCAATGAGAAGGCGTTGATGGAACAGCTCGACGGCCTGGGTTTCGATGTGATCCCCGTCGAATTCATCGATGTCTCCATGTTCGGGGGGGCGCTCCACTGCGCCACCCTCGATGTGGAGCGCGAAGGCGACATGGTGGACTACTTCCCCAAGCAGATCCCGGGTTTCTGATCAGAATCGTTCCGATGGATGTGAAACCGACCGCCCGGTGCTTCGCCGGTGGGGGCGGTCGAGAGAAAGGACCAGCTCATGGCTGAGATGAGTACGGAGACCAAAGCGATCATCGAGCGCGACAAGCGCCATCACCTCCATCCGTATCAGGTGTTCGATGCGATGGAGGCCAATGGAGCGCTCCCCATTGCGTCGGGGATTGGTGCGCGAATCACCGATACCGAGGGTATGGAGTACCTGGATGCCGTCGGAGGGATGTGGTGTACCAACATCGGCCTCGGTCGTGAAGAGATGGTCGAGGCCATCGCCGATCAGGTCAGGAAGCTGGCCTACTCCAACCCGTTTACGGACATGACCAACGAGCCGTCGGCCAATCTGGCTGCCAAGCTCGCAGAACTCGCTCCGGGCGATCTCAATCACGTCTTCTTCAGCACCGGCGGGTCCACGGCCATCGACTTCGCCTACCGGCTGATCCAGCTGTACCAGGGGACGAGAGGGCTGACCGAGAAGGTCAACGTGATCTCGAGGGTCGATGCCTATCACGGTCAGACGTTTGCGGCCAGTTCGATCGGAGGCAAGCCGGGGGATCGGATCCCCGAACTGCAGTTCCTCGACAACATCCACCACCTCAGCTCACCCAATATCTACCTCTACGGCGGCGGGTTGTCGGAGGAGGATTTCGCCGACAAGTTGGTCGCCGAGTTCGAGGACAAGGTGGCAGAACTGGGTGGTCCCGAGAAGGTCGCCGCCTTCTTCGCCGAGCCCATCATGGGCGCCGGAGGCGTGGTTCCCCCACCGGCGAACTACCTGAAGAGGATCTGGGAGTACTGCCGGGCCAACGACATCCTCTACGTCTCTGACGAGGTGGTGACAGCGTTCGGTCGGGTCGGGGAGTGGTTCGTGTCCGAGACGGTCTTCGGCATCCAGCCCGACATCATCACATCGGCAAAGGGCCTCACATCGGGGTACGTGCCGCTGGCGGCCACCATCTTCTCGGATCGGATCTTCGATGTGATCAGCGATCCGGGAGCGGGTCGGTACATTCCGATCGGCTTCACCTACTCCGGCCATCCCGTCTCGTGCGTGGCAGCGCTCAAGAACATCGAGATCATCGAGCGGGAAGGCATCCTCGAGCACGTGCGCGAGGTGGGCCCCTACTTCATGGAGCAATTGGGGACGCTCCGCGATCTCCCGATGGTCGGAGATGTACGCGGCTCGCACATGATGGCGTGCATCGAATTCGTGCGGCATGTGGAGACCGGTGAGCCCTATCCCGACGAGATCGACATCGGCCACCGGGTCTCGGACATCTGCGACGGGCTCGGATTGATCGTTCGCCCGGTGGAGAACCTCAACATCATGTCGCCGCCGCTGGTGATCACCCGCGAGGACGTCGACTTCATCGTGGCGACGCTCCGCAAGGCGATCCCGCTGGCGTCGGATGCGGCCGAGCGAGCGATGGCTGAGATGCAAGACGAATTCGACGACTGAGCTCACCGATCACCGGGAGCGGTTGTCGACGATCAGGGAGTGAGCCGAGAGTGCTGAAGGGCTTCACACGAAGGTACCCGCCGCTGGAGATGCTCAGCGCCGAGGAGATGGAATCGATCCATCGCGGGGCGCTGTACACCCTCGAGAAGACGGGCATGCGCATCGAACACGCCGGTGCCCAGAAGCTGCTGGGCGACGCCGGATGCTCGATCGACGCCGAGGCAGGCCGGGTGCGTTTCCCGACCGCGCTGGTCGAGGAGTGCCTGCGGTCGGCCCCCACCCATTTCCGAATCCGTGCTCGCGACCCGGAGCAGGACGTCATGGTGGGCGGTGACACGTTCTACTTCATGCAGGGCATGGGGATGAAGTACGTCGACCTCGAGACCTGGGAGTTGCGCCCCGCCACTGCCGACGAGCACCGCGATGCGATGATCGTCGCGGACGCCCTACCGAACACCCACCTCGCCGAAGCATGGGAGATCTACACCGACAGGGTCGACATCCCTCCGGTGATGGCGATGCTCGAGAACCTGGCGAGCGGCATCCGGTACTCGTCGAAGGCTCAGGTCGCCGGCAACATCCAGGACTCCGAGATCTATGCGATCCAGATGGCCCAGGCGGTGGGCATCGATCTTTTCCCCGAGATCGAGCACGCCTCACCGCTGACGATCGGCGTCGGCGGCGTCGATGCCGCCTTCCGGTACATGGATGCGAAGATGCCCATGTGCCCTGCTCTCGGCGTGGCCATGGGAGCCCAGGGGCCGGCGACCATCGCCGGTTCGCTGGTCCTCCAAACGGCGGAGACCATGGGGTGGGCGGTGCTGACCCAGCTGTACAGCCCGGGCGCTCCGATCGCCATTCACCACGGTGCCGGGGGGATGGACATGCGCACCGGCATCGACATCTGGGGAGGACCGGCGACCTCGGTCTCGACGGCGATGCTGAACCAGATCCTCCGCCGCTACGGGATCCCCAGTTGGTCCAATGCGGGGTTTGCCAGCGACTCGAAGACGATCGATTTCCAGGCGGGGTTCGAGAAGTCCACCGGAGCGTTGATGGCAGCACTGTCGGGCGGGCAACTCCAGTTGTTCCAGGGCGGCTCCAGCACCGAGTTGCTGTACAGCCCGGCTCTCTCGGTGATGGACGACGATGTCGCGGGATGGATCGGACGGGTGCTCCAGGGCGCCCGGATCGATGACGAGACCATGGCAGTCGACGTGATCAACGACGTCGGGCCCATCCCCGGCCAGTTCCTGAGCCAGGCTCACACCAGGGAGTGGTGGAACAAGGAGGACTACTTCTTGACCTCGACCGATCATCAGCCGTACTCGGAATGGGTGACCACGGGAAAGCAGGAGATGCTCGACCACGCCAGGGATCAGGTCGAGGAGATCCTGGCGACCCACACACCCATGCCACTGACAGCCGATCAGGAGAGCGGCATCGAGGATGCCCTCGAAGACGCTCGCTCCCGGTATCGCGGCGACGGCGCGATCACTGATGAGGAATGGTCACGCTACATGAGGGTGCTCGACCGGTAGGACCCGGAAGTCGGCCGGGAGGACCCGGAAGTCGGCCGGGAGGACCCGGAAGTCGGCCGGGAGGACCCGGAAGTCGGCCGGGAGGACCCGGAAGTCGGCCGGTCAGCCGGCGTTCTCAAGTGCATTCATGTAGGTGGCCCACTCGGTGTCGGTGATGAGGCCCTCGGCGCGGTAATGGTCTCTGGCGTCGGTGAGCATCCGTTGGATCGCACTGTCTTGTTCGGCGGTGAGGGGTTCTGGTTGGTGGGTGGCGAGGATGTGGTCCATGCGGTCCCTGGCGTTGTCGAGCATGTCCTTCTTCTCGCCTGCGACCCATACGGGGTAGGCCTCTTCGTCGGCGACCTTGGGGAAGTTGTGCTCGTCACGCCAGTGCTCGCGGGTATGAGCGGTGTTGAGGAAGTGACCGGGGATCGG
>JABMPV010000456.1 GCA_013202595.1 bacterium | reverse complement strand
GGGCACCAGTGGTACTCGATTTCGTCGCGGACCTTCAGGCCGCCCGCTTCGAGCTTGCCGATGAAGGGCACCGGGTCGATGCAAGCTTCCGGCGGGAAGACTCCCCGCTGGGGGATCTCTCCATTGCACACCATCACTGCGGCGAGTGCCAGCGGTAGTCCTTTCGGAGATTCCCCCGTCTACCAATCGAATCAGCTGGTGGCCGCACTGCGAGGTGCCCGATCTTCACGGGATTGATCTCCGACACGCTGATTGACGTCAGTCCTCGGGCGCGCAAGGAGTCCCATTCCGCGGGCACGACCATGGTCTACGAACGGTCTGTGTCAAGGCCGCGCTGGTGCGGGGCCGAACTCGATTGGCGGCCTCCTCGGAGATGTCAGTCCTGCGGTTCCAGGTACCCCAGGACTGCTTCCTGGTCGCCGACGGTGAGGGCATCAAACACGGCTGTCAGCCGCGAGACCACGTAGCTCATCCTTACGGCGCGAACGTATTGGACGCCGTCATGTTCATCGGTGGCCCGCACGAGGATGCCGACCAGTCGCCCCTGCCCGTCTATCACCGGACCCCCACTCATGCCTGGCACCGCGGTGCCTTGGATGATGATCTCGACCTCAGCCTCGTAGGGGATGCTCCCTTCGGAGTCGCCGAGATCGGCCAATGCGGCGACAGTTTGGGAGGCTTCGTCGTCACTCAGGACGCGGCCCACGCTGGCCGTCAACTCACCAGTGTCGTTCGGATAGCCGAGCAAGAGTACGAGGTCACCAATCCGAGCCTCAGCCCAGGTCGGGTTGGTCGTCGTGGCACCGGACGGGTCGTAGAGGGGCACCATCTCATGAACGATGCTTTCCGGAGTAGGTGGAAGCCCGCTGACGTCGAGCTTCTGCGAATCGGTCACCGCAACATAGAAGTCCTCTCGCGGCAGCACGTCTTGCATGAGGTTGCTATTGCGTTCGGCCGAGATGGACGGGTTGTACAACCCGAACCACGGACTCGCCAACACATCGGGTCCAGAGCCGTTCGGGAGAGCAAGGAAGAGTCGGAGCACACCCGTCTGATCCCCGGGATCAGATATCGCTTCGACGACGGCGGTGTCGGCCGGTCCAAACCAGCCCTGCCCCAGAGTGTGGACGGCCCCGACAATCAGGGCGGTGCCGTGTGCAGGGCGGCGACTCCAGACCGAGGCGCTGCCGGTGGCGCCGCGAACAGCCCGGCCGTAGGAACGGCCGACCCACTGACCGCACGAGCTTTCGGGTGCGTCGAGGACCGCCGCCACCGCAAACAGTCCCGTGATGTCATCGCAACCCTGCGGCAACCGAGCAGTCGACGTGGTTGTGGTAGTGATGGATGTGGCCGGTACGTCGCGGGCTCCGGTCTCACCGGCGCCGCAAGCCGCCAGTACCAGCGCCAGCACCACCGCGGTAGCGGTGGACCACAGTCGGCGGGATCGAGGTCTCATCACCACCAGCCTCACGGCGAGCCAATCCGAGTCTCCACAGTCATCAACCGGACACCTCTCATGCTACCTACAGGCGCTCCGGTCCCAGATTCAGCGGCTGGGCCTACTGATGTCCGTATCCCGCCGGAAATGGGGCTGGGCACTGTTGCGGGGATGCGTGTCCCTCGTCCAGGGACCGGGTGCGGTGGCACAGTCGGCGTGGCGTGTCTTGCCTTGCTGCTGGCCGCGGAAGCCGGGGTCATTCTGAGAGGTGCACTGGTCTGAACCAGTCGGTGGACCGCCGAGACCCTGCGGTCTCTCCTCCCGTTGAGGCCGAACACACCCCTGGGCATCGACCGATCATCTCTGGTGCCGCGAGGGTCGAATGGCTCTGGCCGCGTGGACGGCGATCGCCGGGTCGTCGTTGACGGCTGGTCTCGACCATTTCGCGACGGTGCCTGGAAGATCTCTCGGGTAGTACCGCACACCTGGAACGACTTCGTGGCGTACACCGCAGACCGAGACGTGAACCATCGAGCATTGGCGGGCTGGTCCACGGCCCGGATTGGACCCGCCCTGATTGGTTCCTGTTTGGCGCCGCGCTGCAGATCGGATGCGAGGTCACCGTACGTGGGTCTCAAGGTTGGGCGATAGCGCACGGTGCACCTGGTGTGTCATCATTGAGTGAGGTGATCGATGGCGATAGGCAAACCGAATCAGCGCGTGACTGCGCTGAGGGGTGTACCGATCTTTGCGAGCCTGAGCACTGCGACGTTGTTCGAACTCAGCCGTCGTGCGCGGGAGGAATCACACCCGGCCGGGAAGATGCTGATCCTCGAAGGTGACTGCAGCCACGCGCTGTCGATCGTGATGTCGGGGAGTGCCGCACTTCAACAGGACGGTGAGGCGTTTGGGCAGATCGGAGTAGGTGGCTACTTCGGTGAACTCTGCATGATCGACGGCTCTCCCTCCGAAGCCGATGTCATTGCTATAGGGGACGTGGTGCTGCTCGTTGTCGATGGGACCGACTTCGATGCCCTACTGAAGATCCCCGATGTCGCGAGAGCAGTCATGGTCGGAATGGCAGTCCGAATCCGTGAACTCGGGGTCCGACCGCCCAAGCGGCGGCCCATCGCCCCTCCAAGCACCTGCGATATCGGTACGGACTGATCGGAGCGAACGAGGCCAATCCAGGAGGCTGCTAGCTCGATGTGGGCGACGGCTTGGCGGCATACGGCACGGGAAACTTCTTCGCATATCCCGGACCACGCGTCAGATTCCAGCAACCCTCAGAGGAAGCACGCCGGGCCAAGGATGAGTACGAGGGCCTGCGACGACTGGCGGCTACGCCATCAATCCGGCTTCGGTCGCCCGCTCGTCGAACACCGCGTTGACCTGCCTGCGTAGCTCATCGAAGAACTCGGGAGTGTTGAAGTAGGGCAGCGTCATCCCCGGCGCCGGCTCATGGGACTCGGCCGGCATCGAGTAGTCCTCGGCGGAGAAGCCTTGCGCGCGTTCCGCGGCATACCCCCTGAGGAACGTCCTGTGGGTGAGCGCCTCGAGGCCGTCGGCGTCGATGTCCAGTGCGGTGGCGATGCGCAGCGCCTCCGCCTCGTGCTCGGCGGCGAGGTTGGAGAACTTGCACAGGCCCGTGATGTCGTCCATCAGGTAGAGCAGGCCCCGGTTGGTGATGGCGTCCACCCAGTAGTCGAGACCGGTCTCGCGTTCGATCACCAGCAGGAAGAAGGTGCGCATCGACATGTGGCCGCCGGCGAGCGCCCACGGGTATCCCGGGTTGGTTTGCGGCTGGTAGGCGGGGTACTCGATGCCTTTGGAGTGCATGGCGTATCCGGTCTCGCCCATGGCAAGCGCCAGCCGCATCGACCCCTGACCCAGTTCGATCAGCTCACCCGATGCGATGGCCTCGATGGCATCTGCGGCGGCTGCGACGTCACCGTAGGACAGGCCGCCGGCGATGGGGGATTCGGGATGCCGGCGGTTGTACTCCATGGCATAGCCCAGGGTCACGCCGAGTGAGATCGAATCCATCCCCATCTCGTCGCTCAGCGCGATGAGATCCAACCCGTCGCCGGGATCGAAGATGCCCAGGTTGGAGGACAGCAGTGTGATGGGCTCGAAGTCCACCTTTGCCCGGTAGCGGCCGGCCTCACCTTCGGAGGTCTCGTCGTACACGTTCTTGTGGCACTTGATGCCGCAGAGGTAACAGCCCTCGGCATGCACGACGAACGGGCCTGCCTCGACGCTCGGCCGCAGCAGTGGCACGGAGGCTTCGGTCCCGGTCGGGGCGAAGTTGAACTCGGGAAGCGAGTTGGCCTCCTGCATCATCTTCATGGTGCGCCATGTGCCGCCCCGATCCTCGGGCAGATCGCGGTACCTGGCGCTGCCTTCGCCGAGGTTGATCTCCTTGTTGACGTCCTTGAGGCCGCGTCCCGACACCTTGGGATTGGGGCCGTCTGCGGCGATGGCGAACAGGTTCTTCGATCCGAGCACGCCGCCGAACCCGCCCCGGCCGGCGAAGCGGGGCTTGGCGTCACCACTCTTCAACTGGTTGTCGGTGGACAGCGCAATGGCTGCATACCGCACGTCCTCGTAGTGCTCACCGGCCGGGCCGATGACGGCGAAGTGGGCGTCGGGGTACCGGCCGTGGAGGTCCTGGATGCGATCGTTGACCTCTCGTCCGGCGAGGTCTGCAGCGCTGAGGAACTCGAACTCGGCAGGACCCCCCGACCCGCCGGGGTCGTTCGATGGCGTGATCCGCAGCAGCGTCGGCTCGGGCGCCCGCCCGGTGAAGACGACCTCGTCGATGCCGAGGCCCCGCACCTTGACGCCGAAGTGCCCGCTTCCGGTCGACCACATGGGCCCGGGCTTGCCGGACAGCGACATCTTGAGGGGCGAGTAACCGGTGAAGAAGGTCCTGAGGCCGGTCATCACCCTGGTGCCGGTCAGGAGGCCCAGGTTCATGATGAGCGGCGAGGAAGGGGCGTAGGGGTCGTCGACCCTGACGGAGCCGAGCAGCTTGAACGCCCGTGCGATGCCGCCGAGGGCGTCCTCGTAGTCCTCGCAGGGAACCGACTCCCACGTGATGGAGGAGGTGGTGAGATCGATGACATATCGGCTGATGGAGAACGATGTCGGGGGAGACAGTGCTGCGGGGGCCTCGGTCGTCATCGGTCCTCCAATCAGTGTCGGTGATGCTTCCGTTCGCGACTCTAGTCTCGCAGCCGATCCCCGGCCTATCGATCGATAGTCTGAAGTCGACGCTCTCGACTGCAGACGGGACTCAGGAGCCTGCGGCGATCATGGCTATTGCGAACAGCGACATCGCGACGCCGAGATACTGGATTCCCCTGGGACGCTGTCTCCACACCACAGCGGCCAGGAAGATGGTCACGACCGGGTACTGCGATGAAATCACTGCGACGCCGGTCAGGGTTCCCTTCTCCATCCCGATGACCAGTGACGCATAGGCCACTGCGAGAACCACTCCGAGAGCGACGGCCGGGAGCACGTTCTCGGCGGGTGGGCGGCGCAGCCTGCCCATGATCGCCAGGATCACAATGGAGCCTCCGGCGGCGACCAGTCCCGTGACCATGAGAGGAGCCATGCCGTAGCCGACCAACTCGTTGGTGACGACGAAGGCGAGCCCGGTGGTGGTCCCGCCGATGGCACCCATGGCGACACTCCACCAGGTGGTGCGCACGCCTGCGCCGTCGTCGCGCTCACCGACACCGATGACCACCAGGGCAGCCACACCGATGACCACGCCGGCGAGCACCATCACAGCCGGTCCCGGCCCCGATGCCAGGTCGACCACGACGGGGACGGTCGCGCTGAGCACGCCGGCGACGGGGATGATCACGACCACTCGCCCGAAGGCGACGCCGTGCATCAGGGCGAAGATCCCGCACGGCCAGAGAATCCCGAGCACGGCTGCCCAAACCAAACCCGCACTCCAATCGGTTGGGCCCGTCGGGGCGAGTGCCAGCCCGGCGGCCGCCGTCGCCAGGTATATCACGATCAGTGTCGAGCCCGTCGGGTCGCGGCGGCCGATGATGCCATTGACGAAATCGGACGCGCCGATGGTGATGGCGGCTAGCACCGCAAGCCAGATCGCCATTGCCAGCCTCTTTCCTCGCTCCTATGTGAATCCCGGCGGCGGGACGGGATTCAGACCGGGATCAGTATCCGGGGATCTGCTTGGGGAAGTAGTCCTCCATGGTCCCGTCCCGATATACGTCCGCTGTGGCGCAATGCAATCCGCCGCCGAAGGGGCCGACCGCCCAGAACGGAACGGGGATTACTTCGAATCCCAGGTCTGAGAACTGCTGCTGCTGAGCCAGTTCGGTCTCCTCGACGAAGATCGTCTGCTCGTCGAGGATCAGCGTGTTCATCGACAGCCATTCGCTGCAGAAGCACAGCGGCGGCTTGGTGTCCGCGTTGTAGGCCGGTTCGGCACAGGGGACGATCTCCCAGTCGTTGAGAGCGAACAGTTCCTTCATCTCGTCGGAGATCGGCACTCGCTTGCGGTTGCTGAGCGCCAGGCCCGGCCGGAGCGGGATGAACGTGGCATCGATGTGCATCGGGTGTGCCTCAAGGAACAGCACCTCATGGACCCTGTGCTCGGGGAAGTGGCGGCGAAGCCAATCGATCCCCTTGCCGTTGGTGGTGGTGGAGCGCTGGACGAAGAGGTCCCTGCCGAAGCGGCCGATGTCGGCTGCATCGAAGAGCGGTTCGGCCTCGGTGAGGTTCCACTGCTTCTTCTTCGTGAATCGCTCGATCTGCTCCTCGTCGGGGAGCGACTCGGCGTACTCCCAGAACTCCATGCCGTCCACATATGTGGCGTCGGTCAGGCGAGGCTTGGGTGCGGCCTCCCACCGGAACTCGGGGTCCTCGGTGAAGTACTTCTCCAGCAGGGGCCGGTAGGCGAGGTACTCGAACCACCTGGCGCGCTGCGACATCGTCGCTTCGACGATCTCGTTGCCGACTGTGAGGAGGACGTCGCGCGGCGGCATGACCCCGAACATGGAATCCTGCTTCCAGTCCGGAGTGGATACCTTCTGGGAGAAGTCCAGGACCTCGGGGCGGTCCACGACCACGCCGTGGGACTCAAGGAGTGCTGCGAACCCGTCGAGTTGCTCGTTGGCCGCGTCCTCCATCTCCTGGGGGAGTGTGCCGTAGGTGCCCTTGGGGAACCCCCACTGCGGCCAATCGCGCACGGTGGCCGGCTCCGGTGCCTGGACCATGGTTCCGTCGGCCCGTCCGACGATGACTCGCCGAAGGCGTCCCCACTCGTTCCAGGAGTTCACGATCTTGGTCATCAGGCCTTCTCCCTCAATGGACGGCGTCCGGTATCCTGGATAGACTACCTATCGATCGATAGGGTTGCATCCGGGGAGAGAGATAGATGTCGAGTTCATACCTTCACCCGTTCACGCCTCCGCGCAAGAGCGAGTTCATCTCCATCGTCGAAGGCAAGGGCGCCGTCGTCTGGGACGATGCAGGCAACGAGTACATCGATGGCATGGCGTCGCTCTGGTACGTCACCATCGGCCACGGCCGTGAAGAGATGGCCGACACCATCGCCCAGCAGGCCAAGACGCTGGCCGCCTATCACACCTTCGATCCGTATACGACGCCGGCCACCGAGGCTGCTGCATCCAAGATCGCCGAGTTGTCACCCTTCGACGCCCCCAGGGTGTTCATGGGCTCGTCCGGTTCTGAAGCGGTCGACACGGCGCTGAAGATCGCCAGGATCGCCCAGCGCGAAGCCGGTAACCCCCACAAGCAGATCATCGTGAGCCGCGAGCGCGGGTACCACGGCACCAACTACGGCGGGACCTCGGTCCAGGGCATCGCCCCCAACCGCGAGGGCTGGGGTTCGCTGCTCGACGGTGTCATCAACGTCATCGCCGACGACGAAGAGGAGATGAAGCGGGTCTTCGCCGAGCACGGCGACGAGATCGCCGCAGTCATCACCGAGCCCGTTCAGGGCGCCAGCGGCGTCTGGCCCCCCGGACCGGGATACCTCAGCCACCTCCGTGACCTGTGCGACGAATACGGGGCCTATCTCATCCACGACGAGGTCATCACCGCCTTCGGGCGGCTCGGCTCCTGGTTCGGCAGCCAGCACTACGGTGTCACTCCCGACCTGATCACCTTTGCCAAGGGCGTCACCTCCGGGTACGTGCCCCTGTCCGGTGTCATCGTCGGTCCCAAGGTGATGGATGCCCTCCAGGCCAATGAGGGCTTCATCCTGAGGACGGGATACACCTACTCGGGCCACACGCTGGCGTGTGCCGCCGCGATCAAGAACCTCGAGATCACCGAGCGCGAGGGCCTGCTGGCCAGGGCGCCGGAAATTGGCGCCAGGTTGTCGGCCGGTCTCATGCCGTTGCGAGAGCGAGGACTGCTGAGCGATCTGCGCGGTGAGGGTGCTGTCTGGGCCATCTCGGTCCCTGAGGGCGTCGACCCCGCCGGGGTCCGTGACGAGTTGCTCGCCAAGGGCGTGATCTTGCGGCCCATCCCGGCCAATCACCTGTCGATGTGCCCGCCGCTGGTCATCACCGACGATCAGATCGACCAGATGGTGGCCGCGATCGGCGAGGTCCTCGACAAGTAGCACCGGACGGCCGGTCGGCTATTCGAGGCGGAACTGCTCTTTTACGCCGCCCTGCTGGATCCCGGTGGAGGCGTTACGCACCGCAGCCAGGGTGGACGGATCGGCCAGCAATCCGAGGAGCACGAAGTCGGCGATCTCGCCCGGTCGATCAGTGAGGTCCTTGTCGCTGTGATCACCCACGATGGCGATCGTGTCCAGCGTCATGGCTGTGATCACCTGGCGGGCGAACTCGGGGTCGATATGCCGGAACTCGCCTGACGAGATGCCTTCCTCGACGAGATGGCGAACCTCGGTATGGAACGCCTCACGGCACACCCGCTGCCCTGCAAATGGCTCACCCTCGAGGACGTCGTCGTTGTAGAGGCCGCGAGCGTCGAAGGGGAAGTCGATGAGAGCCGCGAGATCGGTGTGCAGGTAGGCGTAGAGCCGAGTAGCGGCCGGGGCATGTGCCGATCGCATCGCCCCGATCAGCGCAAGGGCAGGGCGCAGATCTCGATCGAGGAGCTCGACGAGCACATCCTGCTTGCTTGGGAAATGGTGGAACAGTGATGGTTGCCTGATTCCGACGGCCTGAGCGATGTCCCGCGTCGAGGTGGCATGGAAGCCCTTGCTGGCGAACAGGATCGCCGCCTCGGCCAGGATGCGCTCTCGTGTCGAAAGG
>JABMPV010000455.1 GCA_013202595.1 bacterium | reverse complement strand
TGCCAAAAACGACCTGAGCAGCCTGCGCCTCATCGGCACCGTGGGCGAGCCCATCAACCCCGAGGCGTGGATGTGGTACCACGAGAAGATCGGCGGCGGCAGGTGCCCGATCGTGGACACGTGGTGGCAGACGGAGACCGGCTCCATCATGATCACGCCCCTCCCCGGTGTCGTGACCACGAAGCCCGGTTCGGCCACCCTGCCGTTCCCCGGCGTCGGCGCGGACGTCGTGGACGACCAGGGCAACTCGGTGCCGCTGGGCGGCGGCGGGTATCTGGTTCTGACCAGGCCATGGCCCTCGATGCTGCGGACCATCTACGGTGCAGAGGAGCGGTACAAGGAGACCTACTGGTCGACGGTCGAAGGCAAGTACTTCGCCGGTGACGGATGCAAGCGTGACGACGAGGGCTACTACTGGCTGCTCGGCCGCGTGGACGATGTCATGAACATCGCCGGGCACCGCATCTCGACCACCGAGGTCGAGTCGGCACTCGTCGCACACGACTCGGTTGCCGAGGCGGCCGTCGTCGGGCGCAGCGATGAACTCACCGGCCAGGCGATCGCCGCGTTCGTGACGCTGCGTGCCGGTATCGAAGGTACCGACCAGTTGCTGAAGGACCTGCGCGACTGGGTCGCTGAGAAGATCAGCCCCATCGCCAAGCCCAAGAGCATCGTCTTCACCGATGACCTGCCAAAGACCCGCTCCGGCAAGATCATGCGGCGCCTGCTGCGTGACATCTCTGAAGAGCGTCATCTCGGTGACGTCACGACCCTGGCGAACGCCGATGTCGTGGCAGCCATCGCAGACAAGTCGAAGACTACTCCGAGCGAGTAATCGGATCCGATCCTGCAGGGGCGGGCACATGCTCGCCCCTGCAACGCGTCCAGAATCCCTCCGTGATCCTCGATCGAACACGGTTTCGGGAATGCATTAGCACTAACTCCTGTTGAATCGTGTAGACCCTCACGACCAGGAGGACCGACATGGATACCGCACTTCGTGCTTCATCGGTGGGCCGTGCCCGCCGGCGCCCCAAGACATTCGGGGAGAATCGCGTGTGTGCAGCGGCCGACTGTGAAACCCGTCTGAGCCGCTACAACCGGGCCAACAACTGCTTCAGCCACGCTCCCGCGAAGTTCCCCCGCATGCGGGGCGAATTCACCGAGGAGTTTGCCACCCGCCAGGCGTCCTGACGCCACGGGTTCTCTTGATGGCGAGGACGCCCCCTCTGTCGCTCAAAGAGTGCGCCGAAGAACTCGGCGTGCACTACATGACCGCGTACCGATACGTCCGCCTGGGGATGCTCCCGGCGACCATGGAGGGGTCGGGGTGGCAGATCTCGAGGTCCGACCTGGAAGCGTTCGTCGCAGAGCGATCGGCGCCGCAGGACGCGTCCTCGCGCAAGCAGGCCCCCTGGGGTGATCGTCTCGAGGCGCGCCTCCGGGCCGGCGACGAGGCCGGATCCTGGCAGGTGGTGCAGGCTGCCCTCTCATCGGGTCTCAGCCCTGCCGAGGTGTACACCGAGATGGTCGGTCCTGCCATATGCTCCATCGGAGCCGAGTGGGACCATGCAGCCGGCAATATCGCCGGCGAGCATCGGGCTACGGCCATCGCCACTCGCCTCGTCGGACGTCTCTCCGCCCACTTCACGACGCGCGGTCGGCCACGGGCGAAGGTGGTGTTGGGCACTCCTCCCGGCGAGCGGCACTCCCTCGCCGTCTCAATGGTGGCCGATCTCCTCAAGGGTGCTGGATTCGGAGTGATCGACCTCGGAAGTGACCTCCCCATCGAGTGCTTCGTGGCGGCCCTTTCGTCAGAGGTTCCCGTGACGGCCATCGCGGTGAGTGTCACCAACCCTGCGACCGCCGCATCCGCCGCCGACCTGATCGCCGCCATGCGCGAGGTCAGCGACGTGCCTGTCGTCATTGGAGGCGGGGGGATCGCCGACTCCGTCCATGCCGCTGCTCTCGGAGCAGATGCCTGGGCCGAGGATGGTCTCGCCGCCGTTGCCTTCATCGAGTCCCTGATCGCGTAGGCGCGATCAGGCGTCGGGCGGTGGGCCGACGGCGGCCTGGAGATCCTCGACGGTCACTCCCAGGATGGCGGCCGCCGCTGCCAGGTCGGGCGGACCGTTCGATGGATCTCCGAGCGCCGCTGCCAGTGAAGCCTCGGTCACACCGAGTTGTACCGCTGCATCGGCCAACGGACCGCCCATGATCGTTGTCTCGCCCGGTGCAGTTGGATCTTCGGTGGTAGTTCCTGCCCGTTCGGGAACGTCACCTCCCGTCGAGACGATGGATGTGTCATCACGGACGCATCGGACCAGGTTGTCGATGCGGAT
>JABMPV010000454.1 GCA_013202595.1 bacterium | reverse complement strand
TGCTCGACGAGACCCTCTCGGCTCTCGATGCCACCACGAGGGTTCGCCTTCGGCGCCTGCTCTCGGATCACCTCGGTGGCTTCGCAGGACCCCGGCTGCTGATCACCCATGATCCGACAGAGGCCTTTCTGCTCGCCGATGAGATCCATGTGATCGAGGGGGGGCGCATCACTCAGGTGGGCACCGCCGACGACATCAGGCTTCGCCCTCGCACCCAGTACGTGGCCGACCTGGCGGGCGCCAACCTGTACGAAGGCGTCGCGGAAAGGGGAACCGTTGTCGTTGGGGAGCACAGGTTGCTGGTGGCCGATACAGCCGTGTCCGGCCCGGTGCTGGCAACCATCCATCCCAGGGCTGTTTCGATCCACACCAACCGGCCGGAGGGAAGCCCGCGCAACGCCTGGCAGACGACCGTGGTCCGTGTCGAGCACTACGGCGATCGGGTTCGTCTGCAGGCAGGTGCGCCCCTGGCGCTGACCGCCGAGATCACGCCCGGGGCCGAGCAGGCACTCGGCCTGGCAGAGGGATCGAGCATCTGGGTGTCGGTGAAGGCGACAGAGGTGACGGTCGAGGAGCGCTGATCGCGTTCCCGGTTATCGGCCCTGGAGCGTCGGGTTGAGCCGCACGTAGCGTGCCGGGCCCGGATCCTCGAGCACCACCGGCGGGTCCGGGATGGCAGGCGGCCCGACGAGGCGCTCGACCATGGACGCCCAGTCGAAGTCTTCGGTCACCTCGGATGCCTTGATCCTGATGAGCCGATCGTCGGAGATGTAGCGGGGGAGGATCATGTCGAGGATGGCCTCGATCTCATCGCGGAAGGCGTCGTTGGTGCTCCTGACTCCGTCGGCGAGCAGCGCTACATCGGGGAGCAGCCTGACGAACAGGTCGTAGGTGCCGCACCATTCGTTGACGAGTGGTTCGACGCCGAAGGGGTCGCTGCCGCCGGTGACCCGCAGGAAATAGGCGAAGTTGTCGATGACCGCCCTGTCGGTGACCAGGACCTCTGCCCGATTCCTGAGCTCGAGCTCCTGCTGGATCTGGTTCATCAGAACCCACAACTGGGCCTCGGGGGTCGCACCCTCGTTGAGGCCCAGCGGGTTGAACCTGACCACCTCGCGGCCCACCTCGACACTGCGTCCGCTGCGTCCCACGGCCCCGGCGAAGGAGTGAACGGCGTTGGTCTTGCGCACGGAGTGCGATCCGATGAACGCGATCTTTGCGGATGTGGAGGAGCTCATCGGTGTCTCTCGCAGGCTGGGCCCCACGCTACCGGTTCTCACCGACGCAATCGAACCGCCCGAGTCATGGGTGGTCTTGCGGCCCAATCATGACCACAGAGAGTTATTCCGATCGATTCAGACGCGACTACATAGGGTTGCTTGACGTACTACTAAGGGTGGCTTATCCTTGCCATAACTGCCGTTGACCCGACGCTCTGGCCCCGTGGAGAGGTCTATGTCGGACGACTGCAGCTGCGGAGAGTAGGGGAGTGCACATGGTGGACATTGCCGAGACGAAACGAGACGAGTCGACGCCGGACGCCGTGGCGGGCGTTGCGGTCGGCCCGTGGATGGATGGCGGGCCGCCGACGATCGAGGTGACCCCCCGCTGGAGGCGTTCCAGGCGGGTCAGGGGCCGCTCTGCGGTCTCGAATCCCACGGTGACGGTGGTGATCCCGACGCTCAACGAGGAGAAGAACCTCCCGCACGTCCTCGAACGCCTTCCCGACGTCGTCGACGAGGTGGTCATCGTGGACGGACGGTCCACGGACAACACGGTCGAGGTGGCCAAGACGCTCATGCCCGACTGCGTGATCGTCATGGAGCAGCGACCAGGAAAGGGCATTGCCCTGCGCTCTGGCTTTGCGGCGGCGACCGGCGACATCATCGTGATGCTCGATGCGGATGGGTCGACCGATCCTCGTGAGATCCCCTCGTTCGTGGGCACGCTCATCGCAGGAGCCGATTTCGTGAAGGGGTCGCGCTTCATGCAGGGCGGCGGTACCGACGACATGGAGGCTCACCGCAAGGCGGGCAACTGGGTTCTCACCACTCTGGTGAATGTCGGTTTCGGGGGCAGGTACTCGGATCTCTGTTATGGATACAACGCCTTCTGGCGCGACACACTGCCGGCCATGGGCCTCGATTGCGACGGATTCGAGATCGAGACGCTGATGGGTATCAGGGCGCTGCGGGCGGGCCTCGAGGTGGGCGAGGTGCCCAGCTATGAGTGCCCGAGAATCCACGGTGTGAGCAATCTGCTGGCCATTCGTGATGGATTCAGGATCCTGCGGACGATCCTCATCGAGCGCTTCACTCGCTTCAAGCCGGGGACACAGAGGGTCGCCCCGGCCCTCCGAGCCCGCACCGAGACCACCGGTCTTCGCTCCTGGATCTCCACCCTTTCCTTCTGGCGCTAGCAGTGGCTCTCTCCGTATCAGTCGTTGTGTGCGCGTACACCGCGGATCGGTGGGACCAGATGGTCGCCTCGGTCGAATCGGTGCTGGATCAGTCGATGCCCCCGAAGGACACGATCCTCGTGATCGATCACAACCCCGAGTTGCTGGCGGCCGCCCGCAGCCGATTTCCCGCGATGCACGTGATCGCCAATGATGGACAGCAGGGCCTCTCCGATGCCAGGAACACAGGGGTGTCGGCATCGAACGGCGAGGTGGTCGCATTCCTCGATGACGACGCAACCGCCGACCCGGCATGGCTCGAGCGACTGACCGGGGCGTTCGACGACCCGAAGGTGATCGCCGCCGGGGGGAAAGCCGACCCCGAGTGGGAGATGGGGAAGCCTTCCTGGTTTCCCGAGGAGTTCAACTGGGTGGTCGGCTGCACCTACAGGGGCCACAGGGATGCCGCAGGCCCTGTGCGCAACGTCATCGGGTGCAACATGGCCTTTCGCCGCGAAGTCATCGACACGGCGGGCGGGTTCAAGGCGTCTCTGGGGCGGGTCGGCACCCGTCCGGTCGGGGGAGAAGAGACCGAACTGTCGATCAGGGCCGCCTCGGCGTTTCCCGGATCGGTGGTCTGGTTCGACCCCGAAGCCCTCATCTCCCATTTCGTGCCCGCCTCCCGCCGGACGTGGAAGTACTTCCGCAGCCGCTGCATCGCCGAGGGTGAGTCGAAGGCTCTGATCACCTCCATGGTGGGGTCGGACAGGGCGCTCGCCTCCGAGCGGTCCTACACCCTTCGGACGCTTCCGGCCGGTGTCCTCGCCGGATTGCGTGACGCCGTCACTCGCGGTGAGTCCGGCGGCCTGGGACGGGCCCTGGCCATCGTGGCCGGACTCGGGTTCACGACATTCGGATATCTGCGAGCCAGAGTGCTGGCCCGGGGTGATGGGTTCGCCGACACGGACTTCGAGCCGGCAGCCGTCGTGCACATCGACATCGCCGATCCCCTTCCCGACGTTGTGTATGCCGCAGACGGCGAGCACGGCAGGGCCGTGGTGTGGATCCGACGCCACGGGGCTCCCATCGGTGCAGCCACCGTCGACATTCCCGCCACGGGACTGCGAGCGGACGACCTCGCAGCCTTCATCGGAGGTCTCCCGGAGAGTGCAGGGACGGCTCTGCCGGTTGCCCGTACTGTCGCCGAAGCCACCGAAGCGCGCATCTCGGTGATCATCGCAACGCGGAACAGGCCGGAGATGCTCGATCGCTGTCTCGAGTCACTCCTGGACTCGGAGTACCGCCGATTCGACGTGGTCGTGGTCGACAACGCGCCGGCGGACGACGCGACCCGGGATCTCGTCGAGGATCGATACGGGTCGGACCCCAGGGTCCAGTACGTGCGCGAAGGGCTTGCGGGCCTTGCTCGTGCTCACAACCGGGGCGTGGTCCACGCCCGCGGGGAGATCCTGGCGTTCACCGATGACGACGTGCTCGTCGATCGCCAGTGGCTGCGCCGCATCGCCGGAGCCTTCAACGACCCCAGGGTCGGCTGTGTCACCGGGATGATCGTCCCCATGGCTCTCGACACCAGGGCCCAGTGGTGGCTCGAGGGGTATGCGGGGTTCTCGAAGGGCTTCGAGCGCAGGGTCTTCGAT
>JABMPV010000453.1 GCA_013202595.1 bacterium | reverse complement strand
TCATCACGTCGAGCACCTCTTTGATCATCTCCGGGTCCAGCGCCGACGTCGGCTCGTCGAAGAGCATGATCCTCGGCTCCATGGCCAGTGCACGGGCGATGGCCACCCGCTGCTGCTGGCCACCCGACAGCTGGCCGGGGAACTTGTCTGCCTGCTCGGGGATGCCGACCCGCTCGAGCAGTTCGACTGCGCTCTCCTCTGCCTCGGCGCGGGGCTTCTTGCGCACCCAGATGGGCCCGAGCGTGATGTTCTGCATCACGGTGAGGTGGGGAAAGAGATTGAACGACTGGAAGACCATACCCACTTCGGAGCGGATGGCCTCGATGTTCTTGAGGTCGTTGGTCAGTTCGATACCGTCGACGACGATCGAGCCCTCCTGGTGGACCTCGAGCCGGTTGATGCACCGGATGAAGGTGGACTTGCCCGAGCCGGACGGTCCGATGATGACCACCACTTCACGCTCTTTGATGGTCGTGGAGATGCCCTTGAGCGCCTGGAAGTCGCCGAACCACTTCTTCACGCCTTCGCAGACGATGATGTCCTGCCGGCCGTCGTTTTCCATGAGGGTGTCTCCTTACCGTTCCCCGAGGCCGAGCTTGCGCTCGATCCGCAAGCTCGCACGAGAGAAGCTGAATGTGAAGATCCAGTAGACCGCCGCGATGAACACGATGTTCTCGAGCTTGGCTCCGAGGAACACGGTCTGGGCCGGGATCACCTTGTCTGCAATGAAGAGGAAATCGAACAAGCCGATGATGGCGACCAGCGAGGTGTCCTTGAAGATCGCAATGGTCTGGCCGACCAGGGCAGGCACGACGGCGCGCAGCGCCTGGGGCAGCACGATGAACACCGTCAACTGCAGTGTGGACAGACCTGTGGCGCTGGCCGCCTCGTACTGACCACGCGGGATCGACTGGAGCCCTCCCCGGACGTTCTCGGCCAGGTAGGCACCCGAGAAGAGGGTCCCACCGAGAATGGCGAGCGTCACGGCATCGAACTCGAGTCCCTTCGGTAAGAACAGCACGAGGATGAGGTCGAAGAAGATGAGGATGGTGATGAAGGGCACACCTCGCACCAGCTCGATATACATCGTCGACAGCACCCTGAAGACCGGCATCGTCGAGGTCCGTCCGAGCGCCATCACGACACCGATCGGGAACGACAGGAAGATCGAGGTGAGCGCCAGGACGAATGTGAGGGTCAAGCCGCCAAGGAACGACTTCGCCTGGATCTGCAGGCTCGACGGGGTATTCAGCGCTGCGAAGAAGTAGATGAGGAGGGCGGCATAGGCCACCCAGATGAGGACGTATCGAACCCGGCTTCTCGCGTCGCTCACAAACGTTTGGGCACCGATCGCAAACAGGGAGAAGATGAAGGCCATCAGCCGGAAGCGGATTGGCATCGGCCACAGCCACAGCAGGATGGAGCCGATGAACAGGATCGCCGCCACGACCCTGGCGAGCTCGCCAAGTCGCTGCAGCGACAGCACGGCAAGGACCGCTCCACCAGCGAGAGCGAAGATCAGCAGAGCCCACACGTCCGTGCCGACGAGGAAGTCCAGTCCGCCGCCTTCGACCTCTGGCGAGAAATCGGGATCGCGGAGGATCAGCAGGACGATCACCGGCAGCGACAGAATCCAACCGAACACCAGGATGCGCCGGGCGATCTTGGCGACTGCATCGCTTCTGGTGAGTGCCTTGATGCCGAAGTAGATGGCGACACCCACGATGAGCATCATGGTCCAGGGGCCGCTGGTGGTCTTGGCGACCGTACCGGACGCGTAGCCGACCTGGCCGTCGACGAAGGTGTATTGGCCGTAGGGAGCTACCCATAGCGAACCGATGATGAGGGCGGCCACGCCGACCACCACCAGCAGCGAGTGCACCTCCGTCGTCTTCGCCCGGTCGCCCAGGATCTTCAGAGTGATACACGCCGCCGCGGCGATGGCGCCGAAGGACAGGTACCACGACGGTGGGATGGACCAGCTCGTCGAACCCGCGACGGCCACATAAGTGACCACCACCCCGACAAGGGAGAACAGGCCGAAGAAGACGGATCCGATGATGCGCTGCGGGCGGTAGGAGCCCTCGAGGACACCGGAGGACGTCACTGCGAGGAACAAGCCGCCGATCGCTGCCGCGAGTGCCAGCGTGACCCGCACGGCGGTGAGGTCGGCCGAGATGACGGCAAGACCCACCACCGACGCGCCGATCACGAACACCGTGCGCACGATCGTGCGAACCGTGATCTGACCCCCGCTGCGCCATGCAGCCAGCGAGGCCGTCGCCAGACCGACCACGACGCCGAGGGAGACCCACACCCTGACGTACTGATCCGCCGGGTACGACTGGGTCATGTAGAGCTTCATGTTGGTGAACACCGATTCCCACCGGCGGCCGTCGTCCATGATGAACCCGAGGATCGACTTGATGAAGAGGATCACCACGCCGATCGCCAGCAGCGTGAACACCGAACTGGCGGGCGACGAGAACAGATTGTCGGCGGCCCATACCCGCGGCCCCTTCGGCGGCGGCTCGGGAGCGATATCCGGGTCGTGGAGTTCGAAGACGTCGTTGGTTGTCATCTAGCGCTCCACCAGTTTCATGCGACGGTTGTACCAGTTGACGATCGATGAGATGAAGAGGCTCACCGACACGTAGAACAGCATCCAGAGAGCAACGACGGGGATCGTCGCACCGGTCTGGTTGTAAATGGTCTGCCCCACCGCTACCACTTCGGGGTATGCCACCGCGATGCCCAGCGATGTGTTCTTGGCGAGGTTGAGGTACTGGTTGCCCATCGGCGGCAGGATGATCCGGAATGCCTGGGGCAGGATGATGAAGCGCAGCAACTGGCTGCGGTGGAGACCTACCGCGAGGCCGGCTTCGGTCTGGCCCTTGTTGATGGCCAGGATGCCGCCACGCACGACCTCTGCGATGAATGCGGCCGTATAGAGGGTCACGCCAATGAAAACGGGGACGAACAGCTTGGACATCTGGAGACCGGTGGGCCCGTAGTTGGGGAAGTTGGCCGGTTGCTCGAGGGTCGGCCGGCTCAGCTTGAGAGGTGAACCGGTGCGGCCGAATTCGAACTTGTCCGCCGCGACGGTCCAGAGGTCCCGTCCGGCATCGAGGATGAAGTCGGAGATGCCGGCCAGGAGCATGAATACGACCGCTCCGATGATCCCGATGAGACCGGCCGAGACGATCCGGAAGTAGTCGTCGTCTGTGAGCTTTGCGAGACCGGCAGGGGTGCGCCGGCTGTCGAGGAAGCCCTTGACCCACAGAGCAGAGATCGCCAGTGAGACCCCGGCCAGGAGCAACTGCAGAGCGATGGTGGGCAGCCAATCGAACAGATGCTCGAGGCTCCCGAACACCGCTCCGAGCCAACCCATGACGGGATGAGCGAACCAGCCGACGACCATGAAGGCCACGACGGTGAGGGTTCCCCACGTGATTGCGTACGTCTCGGCCCCGCGGTCCTCCTTGAGCCGGATGCGCCAGCGGAACACGGCAACGGAGACGACGATGCCTACTGCGACGAACGCAGCCCACTGCCAGAACCCCGTGTAGGGGAAGAACCATGCGAACGAGAAGCCGCGATTCGACACGAAGAGCCAGCCCTCACAGCCATCTCCCGGAACCGAACAGCCGATGGGCCCTGCATCGAGGCCGATATCGGGGAGCCCGATGGTGACGACTGCTCCCCAGAAGATGATCTGGACGAGGAGTGGGATGTTGCGGATCGTCTCGATGTAGACCGTGGCGATCTTGTTGACGATCCAGTTGCGTGACAGGCGGGCCACGCCGAGGATGACGCCGAGAATGGTTGCTGCGAAGATGCCGGCGATCGAGACCCGCAGCATGTTGACGATGCCGACGAAGATGGCACGACCTGCGGTTGCCGGCCTGGTGTCGATGCCCTCGGCCAGAGCGATCCCGGGGGGATCCTTGAGGAAGTCGAACGAGACGTCGATGTCCCGTTCAGCGAGGTTGCTGGCCCCCTGCCGGTAGAGGATCACACCGACGCCGATCACGGCGAAGAGCACCACGATCTGAGCGGCCCACTTGAGGAACGTGACGTTCCTCCACGGGGGAACCCGCTTGTGATACTCAGTGGGTCTGTCGACCTCGACCGACATGGTGCGCCCGGAAGCCCTTTCGCTAGAAGCCCCTTACGGGGATGGGCGGTAGAGGGGGGTGCCCGGGGCACCCCCCTCTCCGTCACTTCCGGGTCAGCGCGCCGGGGGCGCGAAGATCAGGCCACCGTTGAGGAAGGAGGCGTTGAGGCTTCCCTCCCGCACGAGGCCCACAGGGTTCAGGTTGCGGGCGTAGATCTCGTCGTAGTTGCCGACCTGCGACAGAGCCTGGAACCACGCATCAGCGTTGAGGCCCATTGCCGTCTGCAACTCACCCTCGCCACCCATCAGACGATCGATCTCGCCATCGGGCGGGGTCGCCTTCATGTCGGCTGCGTTCGCCGAAGTGATGCCCTTCTCGTCGAAGATGATCGACGAGTAGACGGCCCACTTCGCAACGTCGAGCCACTGCGAGTCGTTCTGGATGGTGACGGGGCCGAGAGGCTCCTTGGAGATCGGTGCCGCCGGGAAGATCACCCAGTTCTCGCCCTCGGGCTGCTGGGTGGCCTTACGGCCGACGAGGCCGGATCCGTCAGTGGTCACTGCATCACAGGCACCAGCGATGAACTGGTCCATGACCTGGTTGTAGTCCTCGAAGGTGTTCAGTGTGATGTTCACACCGAGGGCTGCAGTGGTCTCTGTGATGTTCTTCTCAGTGGTCGTGCCTGCATTGGTGCAGACGATTGCGCCCTCGAGGTCGGCGATCTGCGAAGTCCCGGAGAATCCAGCGCTCTCGCGGGCCATGACCTGCTGGCCGTCGTAGTAGGTGGTCGGGGCGAAGTCCATGCCCACATCGGTGTCGCGACTCTGAGTCCACGTGGTGTTGCGGATCAGAATGTCGACCGAACCGGTCTGAACGGCAGTGAAGCGCTCAGCGGCTGTGAGGGCCGTGTATTCGACTGCGTCGGCATCGCCGAGCACCGCAGCTGCGATGTAGCGGCAGTAGTCGACGTCGAAGCCGGTGAAGCTGCCATCAGCCTGCTGCTCCGAGAAGGCAGTGGCCGAGCCGCTGACTCCACACTTGAGGACGCCACGCGCCTGGACCGTGGCGAGGATCCCGCCTTCGGCCTGGCCGCCGTCATCGCCACCGGATGTGGTGGCGACGGTGGTCGTCGTTGTTTCCTGGGTAGCACCGGTCGTCGTGGTGGTCTCTGCATCGTCATCGCCACAAGCGGCGACGACCATTGCGAGCACGATGACGAGCACGGACAGTCTCTTCAGCATTGCGCTGTTTCCTCCCGTATTTCCGTTGATCCGACATCTCGCGGAGCACCCCGCGAGAGGGGATAGGTCAGGAAGGTAGTCGCAACGACTGTCTCGCGACAAACGATGAGGCCGATATTTCGCGCTCAGGCGAAGATCAGGCGCCCTGCGAGTGGACGATCACGCGGCGTTCGCGGGACTGATCGAGCTCGAAAAACATGACTTTCTGCCATGTCCCAAGGAGCACTTCGCCCTCCACCACGGGCACCGTCACCGAGGATGAGCCGGTCAAGAGTTGTCTGCAGTGCGAGTGCCCGTTGAGGTACTCGTCCTCCTGGAGGTTCTCGGTCCTGACCTCGTGGTCATCGTGCTCGTAGTAGGTGTTGGCGGGCACGACGGAGTCCAGCAAACGGCGATAGTCGTTGAGGAAGCCCGTCTCGGATTCGTTCAGCACGATCGACGTGGTCGTGTGAGGGGTGTGAATGGTGACCTGCCCGTGGCGTACGCCCGACCGGGCGACGACTTCGCGGACGAACTCGGTCACATCCCAGAACTCGGCGCTCCCTGTCGACGTGAAATGGAGCACTTCGGTGCGAATCATCGGGTCGACAGACGCGGCGAGCACGGTCTCGGTGCCCTCGGGGCGCCTGGTCGCGCGCCGGGTTGCCCTTACTTGTTCGTCCACTGAGAGATCTCCAGCATCGATTGAGCGCAGCGGAGATTAGTCATCGGACCGGCCCAACGGACGCTTCAGCTGAACCTTTTTCTCAGGAAGCCTCGCCCGATACGAGCACTCCGGACTGCCAGACGCCGCTGATGCGCTCCCTGTAGCCGTCGAAGGCGAGGGGATCGCCGGCGACGGCAACCAGATCTGCCCGCTTGCCGACCTCGATCGTGCCGGAGTCACTCTCGACACCGAGCAACTCAGCCGCACTGCGAGTGGTCGCGACGAGAACGTCTTCGGGGGTCATCCCCCCGGCGTACATGAGCGCCAACTCGTCGAGATTGGTGCCGTGAGGGACCACCGCCGCGTCGGTGCCCATGGCCACCTTGACCCCGGCCTCGACCGCCCGGCGGAATGAGTCCTTGTGGATCTCGATGACCTCGGCAGCCTTGCGCAGCGAGGCCTCGGGGATCCTTGCCCCCATCTCGGCCGCCTTCAGGACGCCGGTGGGAGCGACGAGCGTCGGCACCAGCCAGGTGCCCTTGTCCAGCATCATCTGGATTGCCTCGTCGTCGAGGTAGATGCCGTGCTCGATGGATCGGATCCCGGCCCGGACCGCGTTCTTGATGCCATCGACCGCCTGGGCGTGGGCCATCACCCAGATCCCTGCCGATGTGGCCTCGGCAACCAGGACATCCAACTCATCGGCTCCAAAGTGGGCATGACGAGGATCGTCGCGCGGTGACAGCACGCCGCCACTGGTGGCGACCTTGATGACATCGGCCCCGGC
>JABMPV010000452.1 GCA_013202595.1 bacterium | reverse complement strand
GGAGGACGGCCTCGCGGATGTAGTCCTCGATGAACGACAGCGAGCGGCCCGACGCGGTGTAGTCGGCGTAGGTGACCCTGCGGGGACCGAACGGCCCGTCGACTACGTCGTCTCTCCCGATGACGGAGCGGCGGATCAGTTCGATGAGATCGGATTCGGGCACGGGACGATGCTATCGGCGGAGTAGGTGTTCCGCACCGTTGGCGCTCCGACCCGGCCTCACGCGGCCGTTTCGGCGCGCTCCTTGAGTGCCGCGTTCATCAGATTGAAACCCTCGACCGTCGAGGCGTCGAGTGACCTCTTGAAGACTCTCACCAGGATGCCCTTGAAGGATTCGGAGTGGATGAACCGACTCCCGGTGTCGGTCCTCTCGATCTCGAAGCGGTGCCTGCCGTCGAACAGTCCGGGCAGGCCCAGCCTCCCGAGCCACTCGAACACCTTCCCGGGTTCTACGGCCGTCACCTTTGGCTTGAACGTCATTGCCTTGCCACCCGGAGGCTGGAGTCGGTTGACCAACTTCTCGCCGACTGCGACTGTGCCGCTCGACTCGACGACGAACGGGTTCCATTCGGAGAAGCGCTCGAGGTCGGTCAGGATGGACCAGACGGTCTCGGGCGATGCCGCGATGTCGATGCTGGTGGTGATCTCGTGGTGCATGTGAACTCCCCCTCAGTAAGCGCAACTCGTGTTGCGTTTTGGAGTATGCCAGGTCATCAAGTCAAACGCAACTGATGATGCGATAGAATGCTGATGAGATGAACGAACCCAAACCTCGAGTCGGAGAGCAGCGCCCGGGAGGCCGGGCGGCCAGGGTGCGATCCGCCGTTCTGGAAGCCGTGTTCGATCTGCTGGCCGAGGTCGGTTACGAGCGGATGACCATCGAAGAGGTGGCCGCCAGGGCCGGCGTCCACAAGACAACCGTGTATCGCCGATGGTCATCCAAACCCGAACTGGTACTCGATGCCACCCGCGCATTCAGTGAGGAGACCATCCCGATTCCCGACACGGGCACTCTGGAAGGCGACCTCCGCATGCTGGGGCGGGGGGTCGTGGCGACCATCGGAGCCGATCCCGGTGCCAGGAGGTCGATGTCCATCATCGCAGCCGCAGCAGCAACCGGGGAACTGATGGACGCCATGCACGCCTTCTGGGAAGGCCGGTTGGCTCTGACCGCCCCGATCGTGAAGCGGGCGATCGATCGGGGAGATGTGCCGCCGGGGACCGAACCGAATCTCGTCATCGAGTCGCTCATCGGCCCATTGTGGATCCGCCTTCTGATGACCGGGGAGCCCATCGACTCCGGGTTCTCGGATCGCCTCGCGACGGCGGTCGCGGCCGGGTTCAGGCCCGGGTCATAGGCAGGGTCATGGGCCGGGTCAGCGACCCGGGGTGTCGCCGGCTTCGGAGATCTGCCCGCAGACCCAGGCGGTATGGCCGTGGTCCCCGAGCGAGTCGATGACCGGCCCGGTGTCACCCGGGTCGCAGATCACGAGGAACCCGATCCCCATGTTGAAGACCCTGAACATTTCGTCGTCGCTGATCCGGCCGACCTCCTGCACGAACCGGAACACTGCGGGCGGATTCCAGGTGGACCTGTCGATGTGGGCCGCGGTCACAGCCGGAAGGACGCGGGAGAGATTCCCTTCGATGCCTCCACCGGTCACGTGGACCAATCCGTGGACGTCGATTGCGGCGAGGACGGTGGTGATGGCCGGTGCGTAGACGACGGAGGGGGCGAGCAGCACTTCGGCAATCGTCTCGTCGGACAGCGGAAAGGGCGCACCCAGGACCGCCTCGGGGAGGATGGCCGAGCGGATGAGAGAGAAGCCGTTGGACCGCAGGTTGGGGCTCCCGATTGCGACGACCGAGTCGCCCGGGCGAATCCTGCTGCCATCGACCTGGCGGCCGTCCTCGACGACTCCGAGAGCCGCTCCGGCGAGGTCGAACGCGTCGTCCTCGACGACTCCTGCGTGCACGGCCGTCTCGCCTCCGAGCAGCGCTACCCCTGCGGTGGCGCACGCGGCCGCGACCGAGGCGATCAAGCGGTTTGCCGTGTCGCCCTGGAGCGACCCGACCACCAGGTAGTCGGTCATCGCGATCGGCCTGGCTCCGGCCGCTG
>JABMPV010000451.1 GCA_013202595.1 bacterium | reverse complement strand
GTCCAACTGCGGTGTGTCTGGCAGGGTATGCCCTGTCCCTGACCCGGCTTCGGCAGCCACGTCGATCTCCTGCGCGGGGGCCGTCACGGTAGCCGCACGGCCACCCCTGCCCTCCGCTGGATGCCCTCCCCCGGTACGATGCCGGGTCACGACACCACGGGGGACATCCGATGCCTCGACCCATCTGGAAAGGCGCCATCTCGTTCGGGTTGGTGACCATCCCGGTCGGCCTCTATTCCGCCACCGAGGACAAACGACCCAAGTTCCGCCAGCTCCGCAAGGACGATGGTTCGCGCATCAAGTACAAGCGCGTGGCTGAGGCCGACGGCCGGGAGGTGCCCTACGAGGACGTCGCCAAAGGCTTCGAAGTGGACAAGGATCGCTTCGTGATCTTCACACAGGACGAACTCGAGACCGCGCTCAGCAGTGGTGGGACCAAGACAGTGGACGTGGTCCAGTTCGTCGACGCAGTCGAGATCGACCCGATCTACTACAAGTCGTCGTACTACCTCGCGCCCGAGCAGACGGGTGCCAAGGCCTACAGGATCCTGCAGACCGCTCTCCAGGAGAAGGGCATGGTCGGCCTCGCCAGGGTGGCCATCCGTGACCGCGAGTACCCGGCCACCCTCCGGTCGGAGGACGGGGTCATCGTCATGGAGACCATGCATTGGCCCGACGAGATCCGTGAGCCCGAGTTCGAGCATCTCCAGGGTGACCTCGAGATCCGCGCGGACGAACTGAAGATGGCCGAGATGATCATCGACAACCTCACCGCTCCGTTCGATCCGTCTGCCTGGGTGGACGACTCCCGTGAGGCCATCGAGGAACTCGCCCGGCGCAAGATGGAGGGCGAGGAGATCATCAGCCCCGAAGGCGTGCAACAGCCGGCCGGTGTGATCGATCTGATGGAGGCCCTCAAGGCGAGCGTCGAAGCCACGAAGGCCAAGCGCATCGCATCCTGATCAACCCGATCCGGGCCCCTCGGCCTCCCAGGTGATGGCATCGGAGAGGTCATCGGTGAACCCCCGGAACCTGGGATGCCGGAGCCGTCCCGCCGCGGTCCAGTCCCGGTACCCGATCGAGGCCACCAGCATCGGCTCCACCCAGGTCGCTTCGGGCAGGCCATCGGTCTCATGGAAGCGGGGGCGATCCGAAACCATCAGATCGAGCGCCGATCGAATGCTCGCCACCTGGGCATCGGTGAATCCCGTCCCGACATTGCCGACCCACCGCACAGCCTCCCCATCGTCGAGGGCCAGCACCAGGGCCCCGAATCCACCGGCCCGGCCGCCTTCGCCGGGTGTGAACCCGACCACCAGTGCCCGCATGTCCCTGACGTTGGCGATCTTGCGCCAATCGGGAGAGCGGGTACCCGGGCGATACCGGCTTCCCAGACGCTTGGCGACGACGCCTTCGATGTCCCGGGCCGTGATGGCCTCCCAGAGCGCGAGACCGTCACCGTCGATCGACTCACTCATGGTCATCGGGGGGCCGGCCTGCAGGTCTGCCAGGAGGGCGCGTCGCTCCTCGAGCGGCGCATCGACGACGGAGTGCCCGCGATAGAGCAGGTCGAACGCCACGAGTGTGACCGGCGTCTCAACCGCAGCGCGCGCGACCCTGTCGACCCCCGAAAGGTGCATCCGCTTCTGCAGTCGCTCGAAGGAAGGAACCCCCGCCTCGTCGAGCGCAACGATCTCGCAGTCGAGCACCACCGATTCGGAGAACGCCAGACCCATCAGCTCCGGGTATCTGGGCGTGGCGTCGGCGCCGGTCCTGGTGCGGATCGACAAAGCGCCGCCCCACGACACAATGGCGCGCATGCCATCCCATTTCGTCTCGAACGTCCAGTCGGGATCGCTGAACGGGGATGCCCAGGGCACCGCCAGCATCGGTTTGAAACGCGGGAGGGTCACCCCGGGGTGAGCTCTTCCCTCACGAGGCGATTGACCAGGCCCCCATCGAGGCCCTCGCGTCCCGACTTCATCACCGTGCCGATGACCTGCCCGGTCATGGCGGGGTCCGTTGCGCCGATCGCTGCGATCGCCTCTCGAACGATGGCCCTGGTCTCGTCCTCGCCCAGGGACGTCGGCAGCCAGCGAGACAGGTACTCGACCTCGTAGGCGAGTTTGGCCGCCTGGCCTGCGCCGCGCCCGCCGAGTTCGACGTACTCCTCACGCGCCTTGTCCATGCGCTTGGTGTACGACTTGAGGACCGACAGATACAGGTCGTCGCCCCCGGGGTCGCCGGTGAACTTCGGTTCGCTCCTGGCGCGCGCCACCTCGGTCTGGACGTTGCGGATGACGGCGAGGCGCTCCTTGTCCCGGGCGCGCATCGCGTCCTTCAATTCCGTGCTGAGTTCCTCTGCGATGGACATGTGGGGAGGGTACTGCTGCCAGGAGGCAGCAGTACCGGTCATCGGTAGTCCGTCATCGACCTTCGGTCCTCGGACTGACGACTGACGACCGACGCCTGACCACTGATGACCCGTATCCTCTCCCCCATGATTGGTGTTTTCGACTCGGGGCACGGCGGGATCACGGTCCTCGAGGCCCTCGTGCGCCGGTTCCCCGGTCGGGCGTTCAGCTACCTCGGTGATCACGCGAATGCCCCCTACGGGGATCGGTCGGCCGCGGATGTCATCGATCTCACCAGAGCGGGCGTGGAACGACTGTTCGAGAGGGGATGCCGCCTGGTCCTGCTCGGATGCAACACCGCCACGGCGGTGGCTGCCAGGGCACTCCAGCAGCACTGGCTGCCCCCGTCGGGGTGGGAGGGCCACAACCTCCTCGGCATCGTCGCCCCGACCGTCGAAGCGGCTACCCAGACACCGTGGGGTGTCACGACCCCCCAGTACCCCCAGAAGTACCTCGACGACGTCATCGTCGTGTTCGGGACCGTCCGCACGGTCTCATCGGGGGTCTATCCCGACGAGATCCGCAAGCGATGCCCCCAGGTCGAGGTGGTCCAGCAGGCGATTCCCGGCCTCGCCGGGGCGATCGAGACCGGCGCACCCATCGAAGAGATCTCTGCGATGGTCGAGTCCGCCGTCGAAGAGCTCGCTCGCATCGCCGAGGACACCACGCCCGATCGAGTGATCCTCGGTTGCACCCACTTCCCCATGGTCGGGGAGATCTTCGCCGAACACCTCCCGCAGACCACCCGACTGCTGTCGCAGCCGACTGCCGTGGCCGACAGCCTCGAGGACTACCTGGCCAGGCACCCCGAGTTCGATACCGTAGGCGACGGCCCCCCGATGATGCTGACCACGGGCAAACCGGCCGCGGTCGATGCCATCGCCCGCCGATTCTGGCCCGGCGTCCCGGGATTCACCCGGGTCTAGGAATTCGACCCCGGTTTGCCCGACGCGATAATCGATTACCGATTAGCCTGGGGGTAGACCCGCTTGGTACCGGTTCCAGAAAGCACTTGACCAGCCCCTACATGATCCGTAGGGTTGCCGGGATAAACCTTGTGAACCGGTTCACAACCGGGACCATACACACGACGACGATCCGAAACAGAACGTACAACCATGCTGACGATCACTGACTGGCGCGAGATATCTGCGTGCCGCGACTCCGAGCCCAATCTGTTCTTCCCGATCGGCACAACCGGTCCTGCGGTGGATCAGATCGATGCCGCAAAGGTGATTTGCGACGAATGCTCGGTACGCGAGGAATGCTTGAGCTACGCGTTGGAGACCAACCAGGAGGCAGGTGTCTGGGGCGGATACGCCGAGGATGAGCGTCGCCGGCTGCGCAAGCGCTGGCTCGCCGAACGGCGTCGCAGAGCGAGCTGACGGCTCGCACGCACCAGACAACGAGGACTAGACAGACACGGGACCCGACGGGTCCCGTGTCACGCGCTCAGGCAGAGAACCCGATGCCGCCGCGTTCGGTGCGCTCGGCCTCGACGTCCATGTAGACGATCTTGGACACCACCAGCCCGTGCCGGTGACCGTCCTCCTCGGTGATCCACAGGATGGATTCTGCACCATCGACGGCTTTCTGGAACTGGGCCACCAGCGCATCGGCATCCTCGACGTCGATGTCGAGTTCGCTGGCGGTGTCGGCAAGGCCGAACTTCACACGGGTTGTGTTCTTGTCGCTACTCACGAGGCGGAATCGTAGCGGCCGCCGGGCACCCCGGGTCGATCACTTGATGATCAGTTCGGGATGGGTCCGCACTCTGGGGCGCAGGGCGACGATCCGCTCGGCAATGTGATCGAATGCCACAGCAGCCTCAGAATCCGGAGCGACCACCGCGATCGGGGCACCGTTGTCGGCGCCCTCCCGCAATGCGGGCAGCAGCGGCACCGCTCCGAGCAATTCGACACCGAGATCGGCGGCGAGCGCAGCGCCGCCACCCTCTCCGAAGATCCGATATCGGGTGCCGTCGTCTCCGGTGAACCACGACATGTTCTCGACCACTCCGAGGACCTCCTGAT
>JABMPV010000450.1 GCA_013202595.1 bacterium | reverse complement strand
GTTGGGACCGACGACGACGGTCACACCCGGCTCGAAGGCGAGCCTGGTGCGATCGGCGAACGACTTGAATCCGGCGAGCGAAAGCGTCTTCAGATGCACGGTGTAACCAGGCTATCACCGAGAATCACACGTGTGCGATTCATCTATCGGATCGTGAAACCTTGCACGATCGGATCGACGGGTGAGTCGATGGATCTGACGCCATGCACACCGGCCGGACCGGGGCCGCGCTCCAACCATTCCTCGAGTGCACGCACCGCCTCGGGCGTCCCCTGGCAGTGGACCTCGACGGACCCGTCGGGGAGATTCCTCACCCATCCAGCGCATCCCAACCCGAGAGCCGTCTCCCGCGTGAACCAGCGGAACCCGACCCCCTGGACCCGACCCGAGACGATCGAGTGGCGGGCGATCATGCTCCACCGGTGAATCCGGCGACGGTCTCGGCATGCTCGGGGCACAGGATGGTGGCGGCCGCACCCAGGACCGTCCCCACCACATCACCCGCCCAGGGCGGCACCTGGCTCCCGGCTTCGGCAAGCGAATCGACCTGTACGCCGAACAGCACATCGATCGCACTGAGCGCTGCGGCATCGGGAGTTGCGCCTGCATCGAGAGCCACGCATATGGCATTCCCTGCAAGGAACAGATCGGTGGCCGGTGGCGCATCGACCCCGGCTGCGGCTGCGGCGACCGGGATCACGACTGCAGCAAACGCATCCTCGGGATCGCCTCCCCCGGTCACCGCTGCACCCGCGGCGAAAACCTCCTCGGGGCAGACCTCAGACAATCCGATCGCCACCACCTCCAGCAAGAGGCTGCTGTCGCCCGCCCCGGCCCCGGGATCGATCGCAGCAACGGACCCGGCGACGAGAGAGTCCGGATCGGGGGACGTCCCGATGCCACCACAGAGGTCGACGATGAGATCAGTGAGGGCCTGAGGACTGAGGTCCTCGTAGACGGTGTCATCGAGCGCCCGATCTGCGCTGACGGCATACTCCTCCGCGGCTTCACTCCGCGCTGCGCTCTGATCGAGCGTCGTCTCGACCGGGTCGGCTCCGCCGCCGCACGATGCCACCACCAGCGCGATCAGTGTCATGAGAGCGGCGACACGCTTCATCGTTGACACACAGGGCACGAGAAGGTGCTCCTCGCTCGCAACACCCGGCGCACGATCGCGGTCCCGCACGTCCTGCACGCGAGGTCCTCCCTGCCGTACACCCTCAAGAGATGGAGGAACTCACCTGCCCGACCATCGGGGAGCAGATAGGCCAGGTCGTCGAGGCTCGTGCCACCGTGGCGCAACCCGTCGCGAAGGACCGGGCCGATCGAGGAGCGCAGCGCCTTCACCTCGTCGTGTGAGAGGGACCCCGCAGGGCGGGCCGGGTCGATACCCGCCCGGAACAAGACCTCGTCTGCGTAGATGTTGCCGAGCCCCGAAACGAGACGCTGGTCCAGCAGGAGCGGCTTGATCGGTACCGATCTCCCAGCCAACCGCTCTTCGAGCGCACCGGTGCTCGGCAGATCGTCGAGCGCGTCGGGGCCGAGACCGGCCAATGAGGACTCGTCGAACTCCTCGGGTGTCAGCACCGCCATGAACCCGAAAGTCCGCGGGTCGACGAGCCGGACCTCGATGTCTCCCAGTTCCACGACCACATTGGTGTGGGGCTGCTCGGCATCCCCGGGTGAGGCGAGTTCGATCCTTCCCGACATCCCCAAATGGGTGATCCACATCAAGTCGCCTTCCAGGGCCGCCATGATGAACTTGCCCAGGCGTCCGAGACGCTCCACCTCGCGGCCGACCATCCGGTCGGCGAAGTCTTCGGGGCGGGGCTGGCGGCGCAGCATCCGATCGCGGCGCACCTCGACCCTCGTGATCACACGTCCACCGACTTCGGGTTCGAGATGGCGGCGGGTCGACTCGACCTCGGGTAGCTCAGGCATCCGCGGCTTCGCGGGACTCGAGCGCAGCCTGAGCGGCCTGCTGTTCGGCCCGCTTCTTCGACGTGCCGGCTCCCCGGCCCAGCACGCGCTCCCCGACCGACACCGCGGCAGCGAACGATCGCTCGTGGTCGGGTCCCGATCCCTCCGTCGTGTACTCGGGGACGTCTCCCGTCCTGGCGAGCACCTCCTGGAGCCTGGTCTTGAAGTCTCTCCCACCCGGTGCAGCGGCCCGCTCGGCGATCTGCTCGCTCCACTGATCGACGATGAACGCCCTGGCGGCCGGAAGCCCCCCATCGAGGAACAATGCGCCGATCACCGCCTCCATCGCATCGGAGAGGATGGAGTCCTTGTCGCGTCCACCCGTGGCGTGCTCTCCCCTGCCGAGGACGAGATGCTCACCGAGGCCGATATCGCGGGCCACCGAGGCCAGGGAGGCCTCGGACACCACAGCGGCGCGGACCTTGGCCATATCGCCTTCATTGAGGGCGCCGTCGACGTACATCTCGTGGGCGACGATGATCGAGAGCACGGCGTCACCGAGGAACTCGAGGCGCTCGTTGGAGGCACCCTCACCCTCGAGTTCGGCCGAACGATGCACGAGAGAGCGATGGAGCAGTCCCCGGTCGGTGAACGTGTGCCCCAGTGAGCGTTCGAGCACGTTGCGGTCAGCCCGATGCGCCACCGAGGCCCTCCTCGATCATCGACACGAGGCCCTGCTCGGCCCCTTCGGCCGCCATGACGATGGCATTGGCGACGGCGATGCGAGACGACGATCCGTGTGCGATGACCACCGTGCCGTTCGCACCCACGAGATGCGCCCCGCCATAGGCCTCGGGTTCCAGTCTGTTGCGGAGAGCCATCAGCCGCGGGGTCACCGCAGCGAGTGCTTGCTGGTAGGCGGGATCGCTTGCATTCTCTCCGAGGGAGTTCATGACCTGGCGGCCGATCATGACTGCAGTGCCCTCTGCGACCTTGAGCAAGACGTTGCCTGTGAATCCGTCCGTGACGATCACATCGGCCGCATCGGTGCCGAGGTCCCTTCCTTCGACATTGCCCACGAACTCGATGGCATCCATTGCGGCGAGGTGCTCGTATGCCACCTTCTCGAACTCGCGGCCCTTGCCGGCTTCCTCGCCGATGTTGAGCAGTCCGACCCTCGGTCGCTCGACGCCCAGATAGACGCGGGCCAGCACGGAGCCCATCACGGCGAATTGGCCGAGATGCTCGGGCTTGACCTCGATGTTGGCACCCGAATCGAGCACCACGGTGGGCGACCCCATCGGGAAGATGGTCGCGATGGCCGGGCGCGCCACACCCCTGACTCGCCCTATGACAATGGCCGCAGCGGCGATGGCCGCCCCGGTGGAACCGGCAGACACCATCCCGACGGCATCGCCGGACGCCACAAGGCGCGCAGCGACCGTGACCGAGGCATCTCGCTTGGACCGGACCGCCACCGCGGGGTCCTCGCCCATGGCGATGGTCTCGGGGGCGTGCACGATCGGCAAGTCCGCGCCGAACTCATCGAGCAAGCGCTCGAGCACGGGAGTATTGCCGACCAGGACGACGTCGACGCCGCGGTCTGCAGCACTGATCGCCCCGCGAAGTGTTTCACGCGGGGCGTTGTCCCCACCCATGGCGTCGAGCGCGATCGTGGCCACGGGTGAAGCGGTCTAGGTCTCTGTCAGGACTTCCCGGCCCTGATAGGTCCCGCACTCGGGGCACACCCGATGGGGGATCTTGGCGCCGCCGCACTGCGGGCAGGCCTGAGTGCTGGGTGCACTGACCTTCCAGTTCGCCTTGCGACGCCGGGTCCGGGAGCGGGACATCTTCTTCTTGGGGACGGCCATGACGCGTCTCTCTTCTCTGCCTTTAGGGTTCCAACAGCTCGCGGAGAGCCGCGAACGGCGTGTCGGGCTCATCGTCGTGCCCGGGGCAAGCTCCGCTATTCAAGTCGGCTCCGCACGCTGCGCAAAGTCCCTGGCATGCCGAACGGCAAGTCGGGAGCAGCGGAAGGGCCAAAATGACGGTGTCACGGAACGGGATTTCAAGGTCGATCTCGTCCCCTACCAGGGGATATTCGACGCCCTCCCCACCGATCATCTCGGAAAAGGGGAGTTCGAATTCTTCTTCCCACTCGACGAGGCAGCGATGGCAGGTGTGGCGCACCGTCGTGTAGATCACGCCCGATGCGAACACGCCTCCCGACGTTCCCTCGAGGGTCAACTCGGCCGAAAGCCCGCTGTCTGCCACCAGTCGGGACAGCTCGATCGACCAGTCGGCCGGTGCGCCGACCGAGACATCGCGGCGTCTGCCCAACTGCGCGAGCAGGTCGGCGACGGACACGAAGAAAGGGCCGGGATGGATCGACATGAAGATGCGAGATTAGTTGCCGCGAACAGCCTTTGGGGCCGGAGAGGCGCCGACGGCCTCAGCCGATCGCGTAGAGGCGCACAGGATCGGGGAATCCCTTCAGTGCGATGAGACCCTGATCCTCAAAGCGGATCTGCTTCCCTATCGCCAGGTCCCTCACCGTGCCCGACACGAGGATCTGGCCGCCTTCGGCGTGGGCGCAGATCCTGGCCGCCAGATTCACCGCGGCTCCGTAGAGATCGTCGCTGTCCTCGACCGGCTCTCCTGCGCTCAGGCCGATCTTCACCGCCAGGCCGTCCACTTCGGCGACGTTCGCCTGGATCGCCACTGCGGCATCGGCGGCCTGGGTGACTGCCGTGAAAGATGCGAGCACGCCGTCGCCGGTGTGCTTGACCTCCCGGCCGGAGTGAGCCGTCAGGCAGTCCCGCACGATGGCGTCGTGGGCTCGCACCGCTTCGAGAGCCGCCCGGTCGCCGATGCTGGTGCTCATGTCCGTGGAACCAACGATGTCGGTGAACATGATCGCTCTGAGACCGGAATCCGGCACAGGGTCGCCGGCAAGCATCGCCCGGTCGCCCTCCCCCGCATACCACTCACCGAGGAAGCTCCCAATCGTCGGCGCGTCCACGGGGATGATCTCCGTCGGCATGAGACCGTGCGATTCCTTATGACACGCAGCCACGGCCTCAGCGGTCGGCGCCTCCACCAGACAGAAGGCCTTGCCTGCAGGGTCGTTGAACCAATACGTCAAGTAGCGCACACCGTGCTTGTCCTGGACGGCCAGGTCTCGCTTGTGGGCATCGGCGACATCCTCCGGTGTGGCGTCACCGAGACCGGGATGGACGTCCATGAACATCTGCATGGCTGTGCATACTACGCAGCAGCACCCGAACTCCCACCGAAAGGTCAGCCGTCCAACAAGCCGTCGGACTCGGGCCGGCGCCGGGCTTCGTGCAGCTCGGCGCGAGCCCTGCTCACCTGTCCGAGCAGGTCGGCGAGCACCGCCTCGGTCTCCTCGAAGGCGCTGGAGCTGTAGTCCTCTGCCTCCAGGCGGATCCTGGTGGCGTCGACTTCGGCGTGCCGGATGAGACCGTTGGCCTCCTCCACCGCCTCTTTGACGATGTATGACTCCGTGACCATCTCGTCCGATCGCTCACGGGCCTTGTCGAGCATCTCGCGGGCCTTCTCATTGGTGCGTGCGACAAACGTCTCACGCTCGCGCACCATCCACCTGGCGGCTCGCAACTCATCGGGGAGATCGTCGCGGAGCTTGTAGAGCTGATCGAGCAGCTGGTTCCTGTCGAGCATGACGTTGCCCGAGAGCGGGACGGTGCGCGCACCCTCCACGGCCAGGATCAACTCGTCGACGAGATCGAGGAGGTCGCCGAGCCTCGGCGGGATGGGCACGGGGTCGGGGTGGCTGAGGTCGTCAGTCATCAAAAGCCTCCTCCAAAGCAGCTGCAACTGATCCGGGCACGAGTGCTACGACAGATCCCCCGAGGCGCGCCACCTCTTTGACCAGCGAGGACGACAGATAGCCGAGCTCCGGCTTGGTCGCCACGAACATCGTCATGATGCCGGAGAGATGCCGGTTCATCTGGGCGAGTTGCAATTCGTAGTCGAAGTCGGTCATCGCCCGCAGACCCTTCACGATGACATTGGCGCCGACGTCGCGGGCCACATCGACCAGCAGGCCGGTGAACGACTCGATAGCGATGTTGTCGAGGCCGCTGCAGACCCCTTCGAGCATGCCGACCCGTTCGGAGAGGGTGAACAGTGCGGACTTCGAAGGGTTCGCCACCACACCGACCACCACGGTGTCGAAAATCGATGAGCAGCGCTCGATGACATCGACATGCCCGTTGGTCGGCGGATCGAAGCTTCCCGGAACCAGTGCGGTGATCACGCATCCTCCTTGACCCAGCGTGTGATCTCGGCGTCGCCGTACCGGCGCCGGCTGTCCTCGACCAGACAGGGCGGCGGCTCTGGTGAACCACTTCCAGCCCTGCGGTGGAGGACCACCAGCGCACCCTCTGCAAGGACATCGACGAGGGCGCTGAGGATCGTCTCGACCGACGCTAGCGAGAGTGCGTACGGAGGGTCAACGAATACGAGGTCGAACTCCCCCGTCGCGCCGTCGAGGAATGCCTCCACGTCGGCGGACACGATCTCTCCGCCGAGGCCCACGGCGGCGATGTTCGCCGAGAGCGCCGACAGTGCCGCACGGGATCGTTCCACGAACAGGGCAGACTCCGCTCCCCTGCTCAAGGCCTCCAGCCCGAGACTCCCGGTCCCCGCGAAGAGGTCGAGCACTGCCGCATCGATCACGCTCCCTCCGAGCGACGAGAACACGGCCTCCTTGGCCCGATCCATCATGGGCCGGGTTCCCGACCCCGACGGCCCCTTGAGCCGCCTACCTCCGGCGGTGCCCGCGATGATCCTCATGACAGGAACAGCCACTCGACGCCGTCACCGAGCATGGCACGCACTTCGGCTTCGACATCGGGATGCCCGGTGAGGTGGGGGTCGCGAGCCACCAGGGCGAATGCCTCGTGGCGGGCGACGACGAGCAACTCATGGTCGCGCAGCACGTCGGCCAGTCGCAGATCGGTCGCGCCGGCCTGCGTCTCGCCGAACACGGTCCCTGCACCGCGGATCTCCAGGTCGGCCTCGGCGAGGCGGAACCCGTCGTTGGATGACACCATGGCCCCCAGTCTGGCCTCTCCCTCGTCGGTGAGGCCTTCGGCGTCCGCCACCAGATAGCAGCGGCACACGCCGCCTCCATCGGGATCCTCGCCCGATCCCCTGGCCAGGCGGCCGCGCAACTGGTGCAGTTGGCTGAGCCCGAACCGATCGGCGTCTTCGATGACCATCACGGTGGTGGCGGCGACGTCCACGCCGACTTCGATCACGGTGGTGCATACGAGCACGTCGATCTCGCCGTCTCGAAAACGGGTCATCACGTCCCGCTTTTCGTCGGGTCTCATCTGGCCGTGCAGCAAACCCAATCTGAGGTCGGGGAACACCTTCGCCTGCAGCCGCTCGTGCTCGGCCGTGGCCGAAGCCGCCGCGAGCTTGGCACTGTCCTCGACGAGCGGGCACACGACGTACGACTGGTGGCCGAGAGCGGCTTGAGACCTGATGTGGTCATAGACCGCCTCGAGACCGCCCCCGCCGGGTTGCACGAGCTCAGTGACCACATCGGGCCGATGAGCGGGCATCTCATCCAGCTTGGACTGCTCGAGATCGCCGTACAGCGTCATCGAGAAGGTCCTGGGAATGGGAGTCGCAGTCATGATCAAGAGATCCGGCTGCAGGTCGACTGCCTTCTCCTTCAACTGCACACGCTGGTGGACGCCGAAGCGGTGCTGCTCATCCACCACGGCGATCCCGAGGCGCTCGAAGTGCACGCCATCCTGGATGAGGGCATGAGTGCCGACGACCACATCGATCGTGCCGTCGGCGAGACCGGCGATGACTGCCTCTCGATCGGGAGCCGAAGCCGTCAGCAGGCCCATACGCACCCCGATCCGGCCGGCCATGGGGGCGAGATTGAGATAGTGCTGTTCGGCGAGCACCTCGGTCGGCGCCATGACGGCCCCCTGGTAGCCACCCTGCACCCCGGTCAGCAGGGCGGCCATGGCAACGACCGTCTTGCCGCTGCCCACATCACCCTGGAGGAGTCGGTGCATCGGATGGGGCCTCGCCATGTCTGCCCGGACCTCCGCTATCACCCGCAGCTGGGCGTTCGTCGGAGCGAACGGGAGCGTCTCGAGGTAGGTCTCCACCAGCCCTGCTTCGACCGAGTGCGCTATGCCCTCCTGATCGTCGACCTGTCGCCGCTTCTGCAGCGCCAGGGCGACTTCGAGACGGAACAACTCGTCGAACACGAGCCGGCGCCTGGCCGCGTCGGAGTCGGCTGAGGACTCGGGCTGATGGATGGCCGCTATGGCCGTGTCCCTGTCCAGGAGATCCAGCCGATCCAGGAGGTTTTCCGGAAGCGGGTCGTCGATGGGCCGGGCCCGCGGCAATGCGTTGTCGATCATCCGCTCGAACCGCCACGAGACGATGCCGGCGACGGTCGGGTAGACGGGGACGATGCGACCCGTGGCGCGATGACCCGACTTGGCCAGCACGTCGATTGCAGGCGCCTTCATCTGGAGGCGCCCCCGAAATCGCTGCATCTTCCCCGACAGGGCGACCTCGGTCCCCTCGGGCAGTTGGCGCTCACGAAACGGCTGATTGAAGAAGGTTGCGACCACGAACGCTGTGTCGTCGCGGACGATGGCCTCGACGATGGTCAGGCCTCTCCGGGGTCTGCGCAGCGAAACCTTCTCGACGGTGCCGACCACGGTCGCCTCGACATCGAGCGGCACCTCGGCCATGGGTGCGATCAGTGACCGGTCGATGTAGCGGCGGGGCACATGCAGGAGGATGTCGGCGACCGATTCGATGCCGGCTTCCCTGAGCTTGGGGCCCATCCGGTCGCCAACGCCCTTCACCAACTCGACGGGTTGTCGCGACAGGTAGGCGAGACTGCTCACTCGGCGCCGAAGAGATAGGGGTACAGCGGCTGGCCTCCGGTGACGAGGTCAACTTCGATCCCGGCCGCCTCCAGATTGGCGACGGCCGCTCCGGTGAGCACGGGATCGGATTCTGCGCCGGTCACGATCGTCACCAGTTCGATGTCATCGCGCACGATGGCCGCGATGACCGCATCGACCGACGACGCACAGTCCCCGTGAATGAGGCGAACTTCACCGTCGATGATGCCGAGCCAGTCGCCGTCGGCGATGCGCCCTGCAGGTGTGATGGCTTCCCGCACGGCTCTGGTGATCTCACCGGTGGTGACGGTCGCGGCGGCGGCCGACATCGAGGCCACCATCCCCTCGGCGTCTCCCGAGGGCGGCAGGGCCACCATTGCGACCAGGCCCTGGGGCACCGAGGTGGTGGACACGACATGGACCCTCTTGGTCGTGAGAGCGTCGACCTGCCCCGCCGCGGCGACAATGTTCCTGTTGTTGGGCAAGATCACGACGGTCCGGGCTTCGACCGCCTCGACGGCTCGCAGCAGATCGCCCACCGATGGGTTCATCGTCTGGCCGCCCGTGACCACTGCGAGGGCTCCTGCCTCTCCAAACCACTCGATCGCTCCGTCACCAGCAGCCACTGCGACGACCCCGACGTCGGGCACCGGTGCCCCCCGGAGGATGGGAAACACCCTCAGGCGATTCGCGGCCTCGGCTTCGCGG
>JABMPV010000449.1 GCA_013202595.1 bacterium | reverse complement strand
TGCAGGGCCTGGCCACCGTGCTGTACGAGGACATGCGCTTCGATGCCGACGGCAAGATGATGAACCCGACCTTCACCGATTACAAGATCCCGACCGCGCTGGACATCCCTGACGAGATCATCCCGATCATCGTCGAGGTGCCCCAACCCGACGGGCCCTTCGGTGCGCGGGGCGTCGGCGAGCACACGATGATCCCGGCGGCTCCCATGATCGCCAACGCGATCAACGACGCCTTCGGGATCAGGATCAAGACCATGCCGCTGACCGCAGAGAAGGTCTCCATGGCGATCTGGGAGGCCGGGGCCTGATCCGAGGACAGCCAACGGGTCGACACGGCACCGTAGACGCGCGGTAGCCTCGCCGCGCATGAGCGAAATCGTCGCATGAGCGAAACCGTGTGGTCCCCCACACAAGAGGCGGTCGAGTCGACCCTGCTGCACCGATTCTCGGCGCGCCACGGGTTCGACGACTATCGGTCGCTCTACGAGTGGTCGATCACCGACCGTGCCGGGTTCTGGCAAGCCGTCTGGGAGGACGGCGAGGTGATCGCCTCGGCTCCCGCAGATGCGCCGCTCGGGCGTGAGGCCATGCCGGGCACGGTGTGGTTCCCCGGATCGAGGCTCAACTACGCGGAGAACCTCCTGCGCCGGACGGGAGATGAGCCCGCGATCGTCACGGCAGACGAGTCCGGTGCCACCGCAGAGATCAGCCGGGATCGGCTCCGCCACCTTGTGGGTGACGTCCAGCGCGGCCTCCTGGACCTGGGCGTGACTGCGGGAGACCGGGTTGCGGCACTGCTGCCCAACGGCCTCGAAGCCGTGGTCGGGATGCTGGCAGCTTCGGCGATCGGCGCCATCTGGTCGTCGTGCTCGCCGGATTTCGGGCCCACTGCCGTCATCGATCGGTTCGCCCAGATCGAGCCGAAGGTGCTGATCGCCACCGACGGCTTCAGGTACAACGGCAAGGAGTTCGACGTCACGGGAACCGTTCGGTCTGCCCTCGACGCCATGCCCACCGTCGAGCACCTGATCACCGTAGATCGCCTCGGGGCACGGTTCGATGTCTCCACCATTCCCACCACCCCGTGGGCCACTCTGGTGTCGGAATCCGGGGCAGAACCCGAGTTCGCCCAACTCCCCTTCGACCATCCCCTGTACATCGTCTTCTCATCCGGCACGACCGGGCCGCCCAAGAGCATCGTGCACGGAGCAGGCGGAGTGCTCATCAAGCACCTGTGCGAACACCGTCTGCTCTCCAACGTCCATCCGGGAGACCGGTTGTTCTGGTTCACAACCACCGGGTGGATGATGTGGAATTGGATGGTCGGATCGCTGGCATCGGGAGCCACGATCGTGCTCTTCGATGGAAGCCCCTCGCACCCCGATCTGACCACCCTCTGGCGTCTGGCAGGGTCCCAGCGGGTCACTCACTTCGGATCCAGCCCGAAGTTCCTATCGGCAACGGCAAACGCCGGGATCATCCCCGCTTCGGTGGCCGATCTCTCATCCGTCCGCTTCGTCGGGTCCACCGGGTCACCGCTCGCCCCCGAGCAGTTCGACTGGGTCTACGCCAATGTCTCCCCCGACGTCCAACTGGCCTCCATCACCGGGGGCACCGACCTCGTCGGCCTGTTTGCGGGCGGGGTCCCGACGCTGCCGGTCCGCCGGGGAGAGATCCAGGCGAGGGCGCTGGGCATGGCCGTCGAGTCGTGGGATGCGTCCGGATCGCCCGTCATAGGCACCCAGGGTGAACTGGTCTGCGTTGCCCCCTTTCCGACCATGCCCGTCGCGTTCTGGGGCGATCCCGACGGCAGCAGGTACCGGGCGGCCTATTTCGAGGAGCATCCCGGGGTGTGGACCCACGGAGACCTCATCGAGGTCCGGCCCGAAGGCGGTGTCATCGTGTTCGGGCGCAGCGACACGACTCTCAATCCGGGTGGCGTGCGGATCGGGACCGCGGAGATCTACCGGGCGATCGAAACCATGTCCGAGGTGGACGATTCGATCGTCGTCGACCATCCCAAGGGTGACGATGTCGTGGTGGTGCTCTTCGTGAAGACTGCGAACGCCGTGGCGCTCGACCACGAACTGACCACCGCCATCAAGGCACGGATCCGCGCGGAGACATCTCCGCGGCATGTGCCTGCCCACGTCATCGCGGTGTCGGAGATCCCTTACACCCGCTCGGGCAAGAAGGTGGAGAAGGCCGTCCGGATGACGCTGATGGGCGAAACGATCACCAACCGCGACGCCCTGGCCAACCCCGATTGCCTCGACCAGTACCGGGTGGATCTGCCCGGCTGAGAACGCGCACGAATGGACCGCGAGTCCAGTCACGGGGCGAACCGATCTGCGCGCGTTCTGACGGGGTCGCGGTCCTATCCGCGCACGTCCCAGCCCCGCGCCACCCTCTCCTCGAGCCTCGACACAGACAGGTCTGACCGGACGGAGTCGCCTGTCTCGACGGCGAGCGATGACGCAGCCAGCGACCACGCTATCGCCGGGAGGGCACCGCCCCTCGCCAGGCCGAAGACCCAGCCGGCCACACCGGCGTCTCCTGCACCCGTCACATCCGCAATCCGATCGGGCAGGATGGCCGGGAAGTGCTCGCCGTCCACGAAGGCACCCTCTCCGCCGAGTGTGATCACAGAGCGGCACGGAATCGCTGATGCCAGTTCGTCGGGATCGGAGGACCCCCGCAGTCCGGCCATGGCCGCCGCCTCGGCCAGGTCGGGGAAGACCAGGTCACAACGGTCGAGCACCGGAATCAAGCGGCGCGACTTCTCGACGGACACGGGGTCGGCGACCAGCACGTGGTCCCCCCGGGCAGCACTGAGGACCTCGAGGCCCTCTGCAGGCAGATTGGTCTCGACCACCCATACGTCGTACTCGTCGAGCGACGGTAGGAGCTGCTCCGCCCACACAGCATCCATCGACGCGTACACCGCCATATCGGCGATTCCAACGGCCAGTGAACCGGAGCCGTCGAGCAGCGCCAGGTACGAAGCCGTCGGGTCGGTTGGTGAGACATCCACCCCCGACACGTCGATGGCCTCGCCTCGAAGCGCATCGAGCAGACCCTTACCCTGCGGGTCGTCGCCCACGCGGGCCACGAGCGCCACATCGATCTCCAGACGGGTGAGGTTGCGCGCCACGTTGCAGGCGACGCCACCGGGCGTGCGAGTCATCGTGGCCGGGTTGGATGTGCCCGCGATCACCTCGCCGTCCACGACAGCCTTGGAGTCGATATGCGCACCACCGATGCAGACGACCTTCACGGCCACATCCTCAAGGTATGTCCACGACGGTGATCGAGTGGATGGTCGTCGCCGCAGGCAACAGCGTCAGCATCCGGGGGTCGCCGGCCCCGGTCAGATCCCAGATGAGGATGTACTCCTCACCCGACTCCATCCTCGGTTCGGCGCCCTGAGGGATGCCATCGCCCGCTCCATCGCGCAGCAGCACGAGACGGCCCGAACCGGCTTCGACCGAAACGGCCAGGTACCGGTGGGCCCCATCGGCCTTGGGCCCCAGGCCG
>JABMPV010000448.1 GCA_013202595.1 bacterium | reverse complement strand
CTACCTGGCGATCCAGACGGCGCTCGGCCTGTCCAGGGATGACGTCGCCGTATTGGCCCGCAACGGCATCGAAGCCACCTTCCTGGAAACAGATTGCAAGGAGACATTGCTGGCAGAGCTCGAGGCGTACATCTCGTAGCGCGGTCAGAGGCGGGCGAGCACCGCCTCTGCCATCGACCTGAGAGCGTCGAGGGGCTCGGCGAGCTCGTGGTAGCCGCCGCCGACGCTGACCGCGATGTACCTTCCCGCACCCGCATCGACCGCGATCGCCCGGAACGGACAGCACACCGCTCCCTCACCCACGCCGGCGATGGCCTCTGCTTCGCCCTCCTCGATGAGCAGGGTGTACTCGGCGAACAGATTGGCCGGCCCGGCAAACCGGCCGGCTCCGTCCTCGATGGTCACGACCATCCGGATGCCGGGGTCGGCGTCGAGTTCGAAGACGCAATTGATCGGAGGCTCGCCCCGCACCTCGAGCACCGCCAGGCCCGTTGCGGCCTCGACCTCGGCCGCCGTGACCAGGTCACACGGGTCCACAGCAACCGGGATGATTGTCGATGACGTCGTCGACGTCACCGTGGGCGGCCTCGTGGTGTTGGACGCATCTGTGGGTGGCGCGATCCCGGCGCTGTCGGTCGCCGTGCTGCATGCGGCTGAGAGCAGGAGCACCAGACTGAGTCCACCAAGCTTGCGCATCATCGGCCATCTCGTCGATCCCGGTTGTCGAATCGTGCCGGGAGTCCGGCAGGACGGAAAGAGGCGTTCGGCTCATCTCCTAGGAGACAGTGGTCTCCGGCGTCCGGGTGGCGCCACGGTGGTCGGCCATCCATCCGATGCCCAACACGAGGGCGGCGGCGGCCAGGGCCCACAGGGTCTTTGTCAGCCATTGGTCGGCGCTCGGCCAGCTGACGCTGGCAGTGTCCACACCATCGGGCCATGGCCACAGCACTCGCAGTGAACCGGCCATGAGGCCGATGAGCGCCGCCATGACCGTGTCGTGATGGTGTTCGAGCAGCCAATCCAGCAGCGTCGAGAACAGCGCCAGGCCGATGATGGCCCCGATGCCGAACACCGCAAGCACGGCGATGTCCCTGTCGTTGACTGCAGCGATGACTGCCTCATACATGCCCAGCATCAGCAAGAGGAAGGACCCCGACACACCGGGGAGGATCATGGCGATGATGGCCACCGACGCCGCTGCGAAGAACGCCCACAGTGCCGGGTCGGTCACGTCGCTGCTGCGGAGGCCAAGCACGAAGAAAGCTCCTGCCGCCACGATGACGACGATCCCGATTCGCAGCGCGTCCCAGCGTTTCACCAACCGTGCGGCGATGAAGATGGACCCGGCGACGAGCCCGAAGAAGATCGCGGCCATTCGTGTCGGGTGCTCCTCCAACTGGGTCTCGATCACCGACGCAAGCGTGACGAGCGCGATCCCGATGCCGATGAGCAGGGGGATCAGGAACGGCCAGTCGACCTCCTTGAGCCTGTCCCGGGCCTGGCGCGGCCTGCCTCTGACCAGTGAGCCGAGTGCCCCCGAACCCGTCCTGATTGCATGGACGAGGCGCTCGTAGATCCCGAGGACGAGGGCGACGGTGCCGCCGGAGACACCGGGAACGATGTCTGCTGAGCCCATGAGGAATCCGCGTACGACCTGAAGGAGATGGGGCATCGTCGGGGAGGCTAACCGCTGCGTCGGTACCATCCGTGCCATGAGGTTGGAATCGTGAGACCTGTCATCACCCCGGCCGAATCCGAGCGTCTCGACGCTGCGGCGGACGATCCCGTCGAAGTGCTCATGGAACGGGCTGGGTTCGGCCTGGCGCTGGCCGCCGTCCGGATGGGCGCCGCCTACGGAACCAGGGTGCTGGCGCTGGCCGGTCCCGGCAACAACGGCGGCGACGCGTTCGTGGCCGCCCGGCACCTCCACCGCCGCGGAGTGGCCGTCGAAGTCCGCTGTCTCGGGTTCCCCAAGGGGGAGTGGTCACCGGCACGGATCGCCGCCTCGGCGGCGGCCAGAGCGGGCGTGCCCATCCGGCCCCTGCGCGAGCCGGAACCATGTGACCTGCTCATCGACGGGCTGTTCGGCGCCGGATTCCGCGGATCTCTCAGCGAACCTGCCGCGCTGTGGGTCGATCACCCGGCCCCGGTCCTCGCCGTCGACCTGCCGTCCGGGCTCCAGGGCCTCGACGGGTCGACAGAGGGTCCGGTGTTCACCGCCGCTCGCACGGTCACGTTCGGGGCGCTCAAGGTGGGCCATCTCCTCGGGTCCGGGCCGGACCTGTGCGGTCTCGTCGAGATCGTGGACATTGGGCTCCCTGAGCCGAGGCCGGAGCTCCTCCTGTGCGAGGACGATGACGCTCCCGTCCCGGTGCGGGGACGCACCGATCACAAGTGGTCGTCGGGAGCAGTGCTGGTCGTGGGCGGATCACCCGGGATCTCGGGCGCCGTTGCGCTGACTGCCCGCTCTGCCCTGACCTCGGGTGCTGGATACGTGCGGGCCGTCGTCCCCTGGTCGGTCGCCGCAGCCGTTGGATCAGCTGCAGGGCCGTCGATCACGATTTCAGCGGTCCCCGGCGATGTGCTCGCCAACGCCGACGCGATCCTTGCGGACAGCGACCGTTTCGACGTCATGGCGCTGGGCCCAGGACTCGGACTGCAGTCGGGGGCGCTGGTCGATGAACTGCTGCAGCGCTGGGATCGGCCGCTGGTCCTCGATGCCGATGCAATCGCATCTGCCACCGTCGAGATGCTCACCCGCCGTACCGCGCCGACGGTCATCACCCCCCACGGCGGTGAGTTCAGTCGCTTGACCGGAAGCGCCGCCGGGCTCGAGACGGCCGGTGCGCTGGCAGCAGGCACCGGAGCGGTGGTCGTCGCCAAGGGCAGTCCGACGCTGGTGATCGGCGAGGAGCGCTGGGTGGTGGCGACGGGCGGGCCGGAACTGGCGACTCTCGGAACGGGTGACGTCCTCACCGGCGTCGTCGCCGCCTACATCGCCAGGGGCCTCGACCCGGAGACGGCCGCGCGTTCTGCTGCCCATCGTCACGGTCTGGCCGGCATGGCGCTCGCGGTCGATGGCACCGTCACCTCTGAGCACCTGGCAGATGAGATGGGAAGGTGGTCGTCGTGAGGCCCACCTGGATCGAGGTCGATCTGAACCTGATCGCGCACAACGTCGCGGCCATCGCGGCAGCCGCCGCCCCCGCCCGTGTGTGTGCAGTGGTCAAAGCCGACGCATACGGCCATGGCGACGTGCCGGTGGCGGAGGCGGCACTCGCTGCGGGTGCAGACTGGCTCGCCGTAGCCCTCGTGTCGGAGGGCGCCCGTTTGCGGGAGGCGGGCATCGAGGCTCCGATCCTCCTGCTGTCGGAGCCATTCGAGATCGACGCTGCCGAGGTGGTGCGCTGGGATCTGATACCCACCGTGTACCGGCCGTCCTATCTGGACGCGATTCGTGAAGCCGCTCCCGATGGGTACCCGGTCCACGTCAAGGTGGACACCGGAATGCACAGGGTGGGCGCCCAGGAAGGCGTGGCGCTCGACCTGGCGCGCCGTGTGGTGGGTTCGGGCCTCCGGCTCGGGGGAGTGTGGACCCACTTCGCCGTCGCAGAGGACGATGTCGATTTCACGGCGGGCCAGATGCGGCAGTTCCAGCGATTCATCGCAGTGCTCGGTGATGAAGGCATCCGTCCGGAGGTACTGCATGCCTCCAACACGGCTGGTGCTCTTGGCTCCCCCGATGCCCGCGTGGACATGGTGAGGGCGGGCATCGGTGTGTACGGCCTGCACCCGGCACCCGGCTTCGCACCGGAGGTGGACCTGCAACCGGCGATGCGCGTGGTGTCGCGTGTCTCGTTCGTCAACAGGCTTCCCGCCGGGAGCCGTCCTTCCTACGGGCGGAGACGCGCCATCCAGACAGATTCCAACGTCGCCACGGTGCCGATCGGCTACGCCGATGGCGTGTCCCGCCGCCTCGGCGCTGAGGGGTCGGTGCTCGTGCGCGGCCGCCGCTATCCCTTTGCGGGGACCATCACGATGGATCAGGTGGTCATCGACATGGGTGACGATCCCGTGGAGGTGGGTGACGAGGTGGTGCTGCTGGGCCGGCAGGGCGACGAGGACGTCACGGCAGACGAATGGGCGGCACTGCTCGGCACCATCAACTACGAGATCGTCTGCGGCTTCGGTCCCAGGATGCCCCGGCGGTACGTATGACGCTGACGGCGGTTCCGGGACTGACGGTCGGCCACTGGGACGACCCCGTGGCGGCCACGGGGGTCACGGTGATAGTCCCTCCGCAGCCCAACGTCACCGCGGTCGAGGTGCGCGGTGCCGCACCAGGGACCAGGGAGACCGCCCTGCTCGCCCCGGGGATGAAGGTTGAGGGCGTTCAGGCGATTCTGCTCGGCGGGGGGAGCGCATTCGGCCTGGCTGCTGCGGATGGCGTGGTTGCCGAGTGCGAGCGTCAGGGTCTCGGGTATCCGACTCCCGCCGGCGCCGTGCCGATCGTCCCGGCGGCCATCCTCTTCGACCTGGCCATCGGCGACCCCTCTGTGCGACCCGGTCCTGAGGCCGGTGCGGCCGCATTCCTGAACGCCTCGGACG
>JABMPV010000447.1 GCA_013202595.1 bacterium | reverse complement strand
GACGCCCCTGCCTCGCCCTGAACATCGCCAACGTTCCTGGCCAGAGCACTAGGGCGAGGCAGACCGCCTCACGACGAGGGGACGCCAATGACCTCGTCGACGTCGTAGGGGACGATGGTCGTGCGCTCGATGGTGCCGAGAGTTGTGTACTCGCCGCGCAGCGAATAGGCGCCGAACCAGTGGAACGTCACGACTATGGGGTAATCGGTGAGCGTCGGATGGCACCTGTGGCCTGCGGGGTGGGTCTCCCGATACGCGGGTGGGCAGGTCTTGATCGAGTAGATGTGCTCGACCCCTCGCGTTGCCGATCCCGGGGAGCGGCCGAAGACCGGGGTCTCGTCTCCCCAATCGATGACCACCGAAGCCACCGTCGCGGTGACCTTCAGAGTGGAGCCGTCGGGGAGTCGCTCGTTGTGGACGAGGCGACTCGGGGCGGCGGCCGTGAGGATGGTGGCGAGACCGGTGATCCCCGCCTCGTCGGGGGCGAGGTGTGGCGCCGGGGCCGCCAGGGGGAAGGCGCGGAAGACCTGCCAAGCCCTGGAGTGGATCTCCACCGATCCGGGCCCGGTCGTGACGGTCCCGGGGCAGTGGGGCAGCGCCCATCTCGTGAGGATGATCTCGTGGTCATTGGCCGAATCCCATGAATCGAGGCCCGGCGGCGTGGTCGCCCAGTACCAGCAGTCGCCGGCATCGGGATGCCATCCCACCCGCAGCCAGCGCAGCGGAAGCGACGTGCCGCCCGGGATCGTGACTGTGGTGGTCGTGGTCCCGCCTGCAGTGCAATCGATGCCCGTAGGGGTGGTGACACAGCCGTCATCGACTGCGTCCAGGGCCGGTCCCACCAGCGCCAGCACGAGGATCGCCGGGGCGAGAGCGGCCATGGCCTTGCTCGATACCACACTGCGAACGTATGCCCCGTGGAGGTGGGATGCAAGGGGGTCGTCTGGGTACTCTGATCACATGCCCGTGGATGTTCGAACGATCCGAGATGATGAATACGACAGGTGGCTCGAGGTCCTCACCTCGGTCTTCGCCTTCGAGCCGAAGCCCGAGGATGTAGCGATCATTGGAGCCAAAGCAGAGAGCGGCAGGAGCTTCGCCGCCTTCGACGGGGATCAACTCGTCGGAACCACTGCGGTCTTCTCGTATCAGATGAAAGTGCCCGGTGGGGCATCCGTCCCGACCGGGGGCCTGACGGGCGTCGGGGTTGCCCCGACTCACCGGCGTCTGGGTGCGCTGACCAGGATGATGCGGGCGTATCTCGAGGACTGCCGGGATCGCGACGAGGTGATGGGAGCCCTCTGGGCTTCCGAGAGCGTCATCTACGGCAGGTATGGGTTCGGGGTGGCAGCGCTTCGCTCCGATGCCACGCTGCCGCGGGTCCATTCGGCAATGCGCGTCGAAGGGCCCGCCGCGGGTTCGATCCGCGCCGTCGAGGTGGGTGAGGCCAGGACGATCGTCCCGGACCTGCACCTGGCCGCCGGTGCGGAGATCCCCGGATGGATGGGGAGACGCCCGTCCGACTGGGACGGGTACTTCCACGACCCGGGGCATTGGCGGGAGGGCTTCACCCAGCAGCGATTCGTGGTGTTCGAGTCCGGTGACCGGGTCACCGGCTATCTCAGGTACCGGCTGAAGGAGAAGTGGGAGGACGCGCACCCTCGCTACGAACTGGAGATCTCCGATCTCCAGGCGCTCGACAGCGACGCCTACGCCGCCCTGTTCAGGTTCGCCTTTGGTGTCGACCTCGTCGAGACCATCAGCATCGGCAATCGCAGGGTTCGCGAGCCCCTGACGGCGATGCTGGTCGAGCCGAGGCGATTGAGGCGCCGGATCTCCGATTCCATCTGGGTGCGCCCGATCGATATCGCCGGAGCGCTGTCGGCTCGGAAGTACTCGGTCGACGGCGATCTGGTGATCGAAGTCCGCGACGACTTCTGTCCCTGGGTCGAGGGCCGGTATCGCCTGGTCGGTGGTCCCGAAGGCGCAGAGTTTGAGCGCACGGACGCCAATCCCGATGTGGTGCTGAGCGCAGCCGACCTGGGCGCCTCGTATCTCGGCGATGCCCGGTTCTTCTCGCGGGCATGGGGCGGACTCGTGGACGGCGCCTCCGACGATGTGCTCCTGGCCCAGCGCATGTTCGGTTGGCACATAGAACCCTGGTGCACGACCTTCTTCTAGGTCGTCCTTCTGGGTCATCGGTTGTCAGTCATCAGTCATCAGTCAGAGCCGATTACCGACGACTGATTACCGACTACCGATTACCGAGAACTGATGACTCTGAGTCGGGCGTCCGACTCAGACCAGAAAGTAGGCCGCGGTCCCGGCTGCGATGCAGTAGATGGCGAACGGGGCCATGCCGCGCTTGGCGAGCAGGCCGACCATGAACGAGATGGCTACGTACCCGGTGACGGCCGCGACTGCGACTCCCACCAGCAACTCCGCCCGGAATCCGCCGGAACGAACCAGGTCCAGTCCTTCGAGGAAGCCGGCGCCGGCGATCGCCGGCACGGCCAACAGGAACCCGTACCGGGCCGCCTCGACCCGTGTGAGCCCCTGGGCCATCCCGGCTGTGAAGGTCAT
>JABMPV010000446.1 GCA_013202595.1 bacterium | reverse complement strand
CCAGTCACGGTCATCTCGTCGCCGTGGAGCAGACCTTCGTCGAGCAGCAGGCGCATCACCGACGGCACCCCGCCGATACGGTCGAGATCGACCATGTGATACTGCCCGAACGGCTTGAGGTCCCCGAGATGGGGAGTCCGGCGGGAGATGCGATCGAAATCCTCGAGTGAGAGATCGACCCGGGCTTCATGGGCGATCGAGAGCAGGTGGAGGACGGCGTTGGTCGAACCACCGAGTGCCATCACCACCGTGATCGCGTTCTCGAACGCCTCCCTGGTCATGATCTGCCTGGGCCGCAGATCAGCATCGAGCAATCCCATGAGGGCCTCGCCCGATCGCTCGGCATAATCGTCGAGTCGGGGGTCGATGGCCGGCACGGAGGCACTCCCCGGAAGGGACAACCCGAGGGCCTCCCCCACTGACGCCATGGTGTTGGCGGTGAACATCCCGGCACACGACCCGGCGCCCGGACAGGCCGCCTTCTCGATGCGGGTCAACTGCTCGTCATCGATGGTTCCCTCGGAATGGGCGCCGATCCCCTCGAACACGTCGACGATCGAGATGTCCTTGCCGTCGATGTGCCCGGGAAGGCTGCTGCCGCCGTAGAGGAACACCGACGGGAGGTTGGTCCGCGCAGCCGCCATGAGCATCCCCGGAAGCGACTTGTCGCAGCCTGCGATCGTGACCATGCCGTCGAATCGTTCGGCATGCATCACCAACTCGACGGAGTCGGCGATGACCTCGCGTGACACGAGTGAGGCCCGCATGCCCTCGTGACCCATTGCGATCCCATCGGACACCGCAATGGTGGTGAACTCGAGCGGAACTCCGCCTCTGGCCCGCACACCGTCCTTGGCCCGCGCCGCCAGCCTGGGGCCGGAGAGATTGCAGGGGGTGACCTCGTTACCGGCCGACACGACGCCGACCTGGGGCTTGAGAAAGTCCTCGTCACCGAGGCCGACGGCCCTGAGCATCGCCCGGGCGGCGGCCCGTGAGGGGCCTTCACTGACATCCTGGCTGTGGATCTTGCGAGTCATGAGGCCGCGCATGGTACCGGCGGTGCCGACCACGATCACGCACGACGGTGATGCCGGTCCGTGATCCGGGCCCAGGCATCGTCCCAACCGTTTGAGCGCTCGATTACGACGCCGGTTTCGGATTGGACGAGGTGACGTCCAGACCGCTGCAATCGTTGCAGGCGTACGAGGTGATCTTCCCCGCCGGCGTGTGCTGCTCCCCGCGGCCCTTCTCCCAAAGAGGGTTCGGCCGATATCGGAGGTTGTCGGACCCGCAGAGCTTGCAGCGGCGCGTGGTGTCCCGTTCCCATTCGGCCCCGCAGACGAGACAGGCGAGAGCAATGATCTCACCCACGCGAGATCCCTCGAGGCGCTCGGATTCACCACAGGCCGAACACGACAGGTCCACGGGTGATCCCCCTCAGCCGGTCCGCGCCGCGGTCCCCGCCGGACGGCACATGGGGTCGTACTCGACGAGAACCGGAGGACGGGCCTCGTCAGCGCACGCCGGGCAGTCCGGGTCCCGCCCGAACGACAGGGTGCGGAAGTCCTCTGCGAGCGCGTCGTAGACGAGCAGGCGCCCGGCCAGGGAGTCGCCGATTCCGAGCACCAGTTTGAGGGCCTCCATGGCCTGGATGGACACGATGATCCCGGGCAACACTCCGAGCACCCCGGCCTCCGCACAGGACGGAGCGAGTTCTGGCGGGGGCGGTTCGGGGAACAGGCACCGGTAGCACGGGCCCTCGTAGGGAGTGAACACGGTCGCCTGGCCCTCGAAACGGAAGATCGACCCGTGGACCACCGGCACCTTGAGATGCAGGGCCGCGTCGTTGATGAGGTACCTCGTCGGGAAACTGTCGGTCCCATCGACCACCACGTCGAACCCGTCCATGATCCGCAGCACGTTGTCTGCCGACAACCGCTCGGGGAAGGGCAGGACTCGCACGTCGGGGTTGAGCCGCCCGATCGTCTCTGCGGCTGATGCCGTCTTGAGCATTCCCAGGCGATCCGTTGCGTGGATGATCTGGCGCTGGAGATTGGTGGCGTCCACGACGTCGAAGTCCACGATCCCCAGGGTCCCCACCCCGGCTGCTGCGAGGTAGAGAGCAACGGGCGACCCGAGGCCGCCCGCTCCGATCACCAACACCCGGGATCCGAGCAGGCGCTCCTGACCTGCCTCGCCCACTTCGGGGAGCACGAGGTGCCGTGCGTACCTGGCTCTCCGGGAGGCATCCAGGCCACCGGGCACGTCCCAGGGCCGTCCCTGGGCCTTCCACGCAGTGAACCCACCCGCAAGCGACGCGACATTGCGGTAACCCATGTCCTGCAGGACCTCGGCGGCAAGCGCCGACCTGTTGCCTGCTGAGCAGAACAGCACCACCTCGACCGAGGGAT
>JABMPV010000445.1 GCA_013202595.1 bacterium | reverse complement strand
GTGTCGACGTCGCCGGCGTGGTCGGATCAACCCCAGAGCGAGCCAGGGCCAAGGCCGCGGCCGCCAACCTCCCCGGGGTCTACGACAGCGTCGAGGCGCTCGCCGCCGACCCCGACATTGATGTCATCCACGTCGCCAGCCCCAACAGCCTCCACGCCGAGCAGGTCCGCGTCGCACTCGACGCCGGAAAGCACGTGGTGTGTGAGAAGCCGCTCGGCGTGACCTCCGAAGAGACGGCCGAATTGGTTTCGCTCGCGACGGCGTCGGGCCTCGTCAACGCGGTCTGCTTCAACATCCGCTTCTACCCCAATTGCCACCAGGCTCGCTCCATGGTCACCGCCGGTGACATCGGCATCCCCCGGTTGGTATCGGGCAGCTATCTCCAGGACTGGCTGCTGTTGGAGACCGACTGGAACTGGCGGCTGGAGGCCGAGAAGGCCGGCAGCCTGCGGGCCGTCGCCGACATCGGGTCCCACTGGCTGGACCTGGCCCGCTTCATCTCCGGATCCGACGTGACCGAGGTGATGGCCGATCTGCACACCTTCGTGCCGGTTCGCAAACACCCGGCAGGTCCGGTCGAGACGTTCGCCGTCGACTCCGGCGACGAGGAACTCATCGAAGAGGCCATATCGTCGGATGACGCGGCCGGGATCCTGCTGCGATTCGCCAACGGCGCCCGGGGCGTCCTCACGGTGTCCCAGGTCTCCGCCGGCCGCAAGAACTCTGTGTCCATCGAGGTGGACGGAAGCCAATCAGCGCTGTCGTGGTTCTCGGAGAATCCCGATCATCTGTGGATCGGGCACCGTGGCCGGCCCAATGAGATCCTCCAGCGCGACCCTTCGCTTGCAAGCCCCGAGGCCGCACGGCTCATCGGGTACCCGGGCGGGCATGTCGAGGGCTATCCCGACACCTTCCGTGCGCTTTTCGCCGAGGTGTACGCGGACATCGCTGCAGGTGGACCGTCCGCAACACCCACCTACCCCACCTTCGCAGATGGACACGACGCCCTGCTCGTCACCGAGGCTGTTGACCGCAGTTCGGAAGAGCAGGGCTGGGTACGAGTCGAGAGATAAGGAGAGACCCATGAAGCTCGGATTGCTGACCGCGCCGTTCCCGGAGACACCTCTCGAAGACGTCGCCGACTGGACCGCCGCAAACGGATTCACCACCATCGAGATCGCCTGCTGGCCTGCGACGAGCGGTGACACCCGCCGATATGCCGGAACCAGCCATATCGATGTCGACGGGATCTCGAACGATCAGGCATCCGGGATCGTCGACAGCATGAGCCAGAAGGGACTCGAGATCTCGGGCCTCGGCTACTACCCGAACCCGCTCCATCCCGACCCGGACCACAGCCGACGGGTGATCGACCATCTCAAGAAGGTCATCGTCGCCGCCGGGAAGATGAACGTCCCGGTCGTGAACACCTTCATGGGGGCGGATGCCGCAAAGAGCCAGGATGAGAACTGGGAGACGGCTACCGAGGTGTGGCCCGAGATCATCGGGTGCGCCGAAGACAATGGTGTAAAGATCGCCATCGAGAACTGCCCGATGATCTTCTCCCGCGACGAGTGGCCCTCGGGCCACAACCTCGCCTACAACCCGAAGATCTGGAGACGGATGTTCGAGGAGTTCGGTGAGACGCTGGGGCTCAACTTCGACCCGTCCCACCTGGTGTGGCTGATGATCGACATCGAGAGCACCATCATGGAGTTCGGCGAGCGCTTCTATCACTTCCAGGCCAAGGATGTGATGATCGACGTCGAGGGTCTCTACGAGAACGGGACGCTCTCCTCGGGTATCGGGTGGCAGGTCCCTCGCCTCCCGGGCCTCGGAGATGTCGACTGGGCGCGGCTCTTCTCGGCACTGTGGAGAGTCGGGTACGACGGTCCGATCATCATCGAGCACGAGGACCGGAGATTCGAGGGCACCGACGAGTTGATCAAGCGCGGCTTCCTGCTGGCACGCAACGTGCTGGCGCCGTACGTGGTCTGACTCCTGAAAGGACCCGGCCTCGTGACCAGTCCGGCGATCTACGGATGTTTCGACGTCGTCGTGGTCGGTTCAGGTGCCGCCGGATCGCCGGCTGCAATCTCCGCCGCCCGAACCGGGGCCCGGGTCCTGCTCATCGAGAAGTTGCCCTTCCTCGGCGGCAACTCGACGGCGGTGCTCGACACCTTCTACGGGTTCTACACCCCCGGTGATCGCGCCCGCAAGGTGGTGGGCGGGATCGGCGACGAGGTGATCGCCGGCCTCCGGGCGCTGGGTCCGGTGATCGAACGACCCAACACGTACGGAGCAGGCACGGGGATCACCTACCTGGCAGAGCATCTCAAGGTGGTGTGGGAGGGCCTCGTGGCCGAGTCCGGAGCCACAGTGCTCCTCCACGGCTTCGTTCAGGATGCCGCAGTCACCGATGGGCACATCGAGTCCCTCCTGGTAGCCACAAAAGCAGGCCTGACCCGGGTGGCGGCCGACGTGTTCATCGACGCTTCGGGGGATGCCGACCTGTGCCACCACGCCGGGTTCGGGTATGAGGCGGCGGGCGACCTCGCTCCCGCCCAGACGCTGACCACCACATTCCGAATGATCAACGTCGACCACGCCAGACGTGCGGAGATGACCAAGACCGAACTGCACGAGGCCATGGCGGCCGCAGCCGAGTCCGGTGACTACGACCTCCCCCGCCGAGAGGGAAGCGATCACATCACCCCGATCGATGGGATGACCGCCACAGTGATGACCCGGGTAGACCAGGTGAGGCCGGGTCCGGACGGATCGTTCCGGAACGCGACAGATCCCGACGTGCTGACCGCCGCAGAGATCGAGGGTCGCCGCCAGGCCGTCGAGTACGCCCGCTTCCTGGTCGACCGGGTTCCCGGGTACGAAGGTGCATCTCTGGTGGCTCTGGCATCCCAGGTCGGCCTCAGGGAGACTCGCCGGGTCTATGGCGACTACCGCCTGTCACGGGACGACGTCCTCTCAGCACGACAGTTCGACGACCAGATCGGCCTCTGCGGCGCACCCATCGAGGATCACCACGGGGGCGCAGGATCGGGCACCGCGTGGGAGTACCTGCCCGACGGCGCAGCCGTCGGCATCCCGCTGCGAACCCTGGTCCCCCGCGATGCCGTCAATGTCCTTGCGGCGGGACGCTGCTTCTCCGCCGAGCACGACGCCCAGGCATCGGTGCGCTCCATGGCCCAGTGCATGGCCATGGGCCAGGCCGCAGGCATCGCAGGCGCGCTCGGCGCCGCGGCGGGCGGTGAAGTGAGAGCGATCTCTGCTGCGACGGTCCGCGAGAGACTGCGCTCCGCCGGTGCGATCCTCGACATGGATGAAGCATCGTGAACGGGTCGATCCGTACTGTGCTCGGCGACGTGGCTCCCGACGACCTCGGAGCCACCTACGCCCACGAGCACATCATCCTCGACTCACCTCTCGTCGAGGATCGGTTTCCCGACATCCTCCTCAACGATGTCGAAGCAGCGGTGTCGGAACTCACCGCATGCGCGGCGGCCGGGGTGGGCGCGGTCGTCGACGCGATGCCGAGCGCCGGGGGCCGCGACGCCATGAGACTGGCCGAGGCGAGCAGACGCTCGGGCGTGCACATCATTGCCACAACCGGCCTACACACC
>JABMPV010000444.1 GCA_013202595.1 bacterium | reverse complement strand
GGTCGGGTACGACTGCCAGGAGCTTGTCACCGCGATAGGCGACCATGTTCTCGTTCTGCACACCGATCTGGATGGGCAACTCGCCCTCGACCTCGACGCGGGCGAAGTCGAACCCGCCCTTGGTCTCGGAGTCCATCACCGTCACAGCGCCTCTGCCAAGCAGGTACCCGTCGTATTCGTCGATGATCGCCTGGGCGACATCGGCTCCGGAGGCGGCGGCCTCACGTATCGTTGCGCCGATCTTCTCCACCAACGTCGTCGTGTCGCGGATGATCAGCCGCTTCATGTCCTTGCCCTGCATGGGGTAGCAGGCAATGGCGGCGACGGCGCCCAATTCCGACGACACGGCCCGCGCCACGCGCTCCATGTCGTAGGGGTCATCGGTCCTGATGACCGCGGAGATCTTGTCCTCGTTGACCAGCGCCAGCGGCGAGATGCTCTGCCCCCCGAGATGGAAGGTGGTCATGTCGATCTGGGGCACGGCCCTACCGACCGGGTCGCCATCGACGACGGGGATGCCCATCTGCACGCCAACCAGCATCGGTGTGATGCTGTTGCCGGCCCCAACTCGAAGGGGATGACGAAGGCCGGGTCGAATCCGAGCGTCTCGCCGAGCAGTTGCATCGCCCAGGTGAGCGACCAGGTACGCGGGCGAAGCCGGGATGCCACCGGTGAGCCCATGCCTGCGATCACAGCACCCCAGGACTCGTCATCGATCTCGTCGATGTCGGCGAGTGCAACCGAGTCGCCGAACTTGAGCACGCGATCGACCATCTTGAGCCCCTCGGACACGGCTCCACCGCCGCCTGCTCCGAGCAGTCCGGCTCCCACGGAGATGTCGGACATCTCCGTCTTCTTGAGTTCTCTCATCGGGTTCCCTTCTCATGTTTGAGTGCATCGAGCACGTCTTCTGGCGTAATCGGGATTCGAGTGATCGGGCCGCCTGTGGCATCCGCTATGGCGTTGCCTATGACGGCAGCGACGGGGACGATCGGAGGCTCGGCTGCCCCCTTCGCCCCATAAGGCCCCGTGTCGACGGGATGCTCGAGCACCACGACCTCCACCCTGGGCACATCGAGGGCGATGGGCAGGCGATAGGACTCGAGCGTCCGCTGGCGGTACTTGCCGTCGTCGCCGATCTGAATGGTCTCCCAAAGCGCATACCCCAGGCCCTGGGCGACGCCTCCCTGGATCTGACCCATGAGCCCTGCAGGGCTGATGGTCTTGCCCACCTCCTGGGCGACCAGGTAGCGGAGCACCGTCACGCCACCCGTGTCGGGATCGACCTCGACCTCTGCGACGTGCACGTGATAGGTGGGCGTCGGGAAGGTGGAGAACAGCAGGCCGGTCGCACGGTCCGGGTCGTACTTGATGGCGGGCGTCCCATACGAGCCGCTGGAGGTGATCGGGCCGCCGTCGAACATCGCGGCACCTGCCACCTCTCCGAGCGTGACCCTTCGACCGGGGTCTCCGGAGACCCCGACGCCGTCGTCACGCAGTTCCAACTCGTCGGGAGCCGCTCCCAGCAACTTCGCCGCCTGTTGGAAGACACGCTCGCGCATGCCGACGGCCGCCTCGGTGACGGCCCGGCCCACGATATGGGTGGTCCGGCTTCCCTGAGCGCCGCCGTCGAACCCCTGGACGTCGGTATCGGGCATGGTGGTCGTCACATTGGCCGGGTCCATGCCCAGTTCCTGTGCCGCGATCTGGCGCACGCCGAGGACCACTGCTCCGGTCCCGATCTCCGCGGCCCCGGTGACGACGATCAGGGTGCCGTCCGGTTCGAGGCGCAGTGTCGCCGAACCCGGCAACGGGTTGGTCAGCCAGACGGTGGCCGCAATGCCCACGCCCTGGTTGGGGCCCTTCCCGAGGGTCTCCCACGGCGCCAATTCGTCAACGGCTTCGAACACTTCCTTGAGGAGTCCCGAGTCATCCAGCACCTGACCATTGAGCATCTCGTGGCCGTCTTCCAGCACATTGCGGAGACGGAACGCTCTGCGGTCCATCCCGACGGCATTGGCCAGGTTGTCGGTGTGTCGTTCGAGAGCGAAGTACAGGTAGGTGCCGCTCACTCCACGGAATGCGCCCGTTGGAGTGGTGTTGGTGTACACCGCCCTCGCCCGCACCCTGGTCGGGCCCGTGGCATAGGGACCGTCGGCGACGTAGACGGGGATGCTGGTGAGGTACACGGTGTCGCCGGCATAGGCCCCGGCGTCCATATCCACCAGGTACTCACGCGCGACGATCTTGCCGTCCTTGGAGAGACCCGACCGGACCCTGATGACCCCACCGTCGCGGGAGTTGCAGGTGATCATGTCCTCGCTGCGCTCATTGATCATCTTGACGGGGAACCCCGTCAGCCTGGCGAGCAGAGCCGCATACGGTTCGAGGCCGACATCGAGTTTCGCCCCAAATCCGCCGCCCATGTAGTGGCCGATGACGCGAACATCCGATGGCTTGACGCCGAGCGCCGCGGAGGTCCTGTTGCGGATACTCCAGTGGTACTGGTGCGATGCGTGGACCGTGTATCGGCCCGACTCCCACATGCCGGTGGCACTCTTGGGCTCGAGATAGGCCTGGTATTGCCGATCAGCCCTGAACTCGTCTTCGACGATGACGTCCGCCGCGGCGAACGCCTCGTCGACGCCGGCCTCGTCGACGACCACCTCGCTGCACACGTTGCCGTATCTGGGCCAATCCGGATGACCCGGTGCGACCTGGTACGAAGCCCAATCCTCGTGGACCAGCGGTGCGCCGTCTGCGACCCCGTCGTCGACGGTGGCCACCACGGGGAGCGGGTCGATGTCGACCACGACGGCAGCGGCAGCGGCCCTCGCCTGGACCAGGGTGTCGGCGACGACGGCCGCAATCGGCTCACCCTCGAAGCGGACCACCTCGGATGCGAACAGGGGTTGATCGTTCAGCGCCAGGCCGCTCAGGATCTTCGGGGCATCTGCTGCGGTCGCCACCAGGCGCACGCCGGGCATTGCCGAAGCGGCATCGCTGTCGATCGATCGGATCCTCCCCGAAGCGACATTGGAGCGCACAAGGGCGGCATGCAGCGTTCCGCCTATCTCGAAGTCGACTCCGTAGACGGCCTCGCCACGAACCTTTGGCTCGGCGTCGGGTCGGATGAAGCTGTTACCCACTGCGGTGGTCATCGGGCCACCTCCTGCCCTGTGGCAGCCATGACGGCGTCCACAATCGTCGTGTACCCGGTGCAGCGGCACAGGTTGCCTGAAACGGCAGCCTTGACCCACTCCTCCTCGGGTGTTGGATCTTCGGCGATCAACGCCGTGAGCGTCATCAGGAACCCCGGCGTGCAGAAGCCGCACTGGACCGAGAAGTTGTCGATGAACGCTTGTTGGATCGGGCTGAGAGCCCCACCCCTGTCGGCCAGGCCCTCGACCGTCTGCACCTCGCTCCCGGCTGCTGAGTGGGCGGCCAGGATGCACGAGTCGACAGGGACCCCGTCCACCAGGACGGTGCACGCCCCGCACTCTCCCTCGGTACAGCCTTCCTTCGTCCCGGTGAGGCGCAGTCTGTCCCTGAGGACCATCAACAGCGTGTCTGCCCCATCGGCCTCCACGGTCACTGCCGCGCCGTTGACGGTGAGCGAGAGATTCATGAGGCACCCCCTTCGATGGCTCTGGATGCGGCGATGCGCACGCCTTTGGCGAGCACCCCGGGGAGAATTCTGAGGCGATATGCGGCCGACGCCCTGGAGTCGTCGATCGGCGACGCCGCGGCCGCCAGTGCTGCTCCTGCCTCAGCCACCGCTGCCTCATCCAGCATGCTGCCCTGGAGGATCGCCTCGACCTCGACGGCCCGGAACGGCTTCGGCGCGACCGAGCACACGGCCACTCTGGCCCGTTCAACGGTGCCGGCCGGATCCATGGTGAGTCGCACAGCGAGACCGACGATGGCCACCTCCATGGCACTTCGGCGGCCCACCTTGATGTAGGTCTCTCCCGTGTGCTCCGGAATGAGCGGGAGACGGATCGAGGTGAGGATCTCCTCGGGTTTGCGCGCCGTCTGGCGCCTGCCGATGAAGAAGGCGTCGCCGGGGACTTCACGAACACCATCGGGCCCTGTGAGTTCGAACACGGCTCCCGCAACCAGCAGGGGCGCGGCGGTGTCGGCAGCGGGAGAGGCG
>JABMPV010000031.1 GCA_013202595.1 bacterium | reverse complement strand
CTGGAAAACCATCCTCAACGCACTCACCGTCCACTACGGCGACCGGATCGCCAACCACATCTAATGCACACCACCACACCCGGATACACAAAGAATCTGACAGACCCTCCCCGTGGAGAACCGAATGGCTGTGTCAGCCGCCGCATAGGGAGTCAGGTCGATCTCCACGGGTATCCACTCGGTGGACTCCGGCAGGTTCTGGAACGTGAGCACGTTGTTCCATGAGGCTCCATCCCACACGTCGACGAACACGTCCTCATCCGCGTGGGCCATGTGGTAAACCCAGTAGTCGAAGGACAGCGAGGCATACGAGACCGTCGAGAGATCCACGGTTCGCTGGATGGACCGGTTCTCCTGTCCGAGATCCAGCGCCAGTTGGAACCCAGCCGGGGCGTCGTCGACGATGGCGATGTCGCCGCCTCCCGGCGTGCCGTCATCGCCCGTTTCCGTCCATGGACCTCCCCAAGCTGCCGATCCGTCCTGGTTGGCGTATGACACCACATCGAACATGTCCGCGATGTAGTCGGTCAACGGCGCCGAGATCATCGTGTCCACCCAGGCGGTCCCGGGCGGAAGCGGATCGGTGACGGTCACACCGGTGTGAATCACCTCGCTGGGGTTGGTGACTGTGATGGTGTAGGTGATCCCATCACCGGCGTAGACCGAGCCGATCGCATCCGACTCCTTGCTGACCTGGAGCGGTGCAGCGGCGGCGTCGTACTGAACGCGCAGCTGCGGGCGCTCAACGGCAGTACCCCACTCCGACGACCGCACATCCCAGTTGTTGTCGTTGGTCGAGACCAGGACCCACCCGTGTACGGGAGCTCCATCCGACCATGCCTGCACGGTCGTCTCGAGCCCGCCGAAAGTGACGGTTCCGGTTCCCGGACTGGCGACGGAGGCGTCGGCGACCGCCGCGGCTTCAACGCCGTCGGTTTGGATGCCAGAGCCCATGGAGTTCCAGGTGGAGGACTCATCCCACGGCCCCATCATCCGGTGCAGGTGAAAGGTCCCATTGCTGGCGTCGAATGAGGTCAGATCGAGCTCTGCCGAGGTGATCGTGGACCCATCGGGGATCTGACCTGCGCCGACTCCGAAGATTCCGTCGAATCGGATGAGTCCTTGCGTCTCACCGAACGACCCGTGGACGAGATCCAGGGTGACGAAGTCGAGTCCGCCGTGGCCGACGTCTGGTTCACCGCTGCCGAGGAAGGTGTCACCGGCACCGGCGTACCCGGAAACACCTTCCTGGAAGGTCGTGGCGGTGGGGGCGGCAACGGCTCTTCGAAGCAGGCCGGGGGAGAGCGCCGGGATCGCTGTCGCTGCGAGAACCGTCAGCGCAGAGAGCGCTATCCCGACACGGCGGGCGAGTCTCCACCACCTGCCGCGACGGGCAATCTGGACGGAGCGCATGTAGTGCGCGACACGTGGGTGAGCGCCGAACCTCATTGGATGAACATCGGCACGACCAGGACCGACTGTAGGGGTCATTTCCTCGTCCGCCGGGTGACTAGTCCGAGGAGTGGTTGCGCAGAGCCTGCTGGGCGAGCGCCGTCAGATCAACATCCGGCGGCACCGCTGCGGCCGGCGGTCCGGTGGGGACGGGCGTGGGCATCGGCGTCACCGACCCCCCGGGCGACCGGACCGGATTCGGTCGAGCGGCCGGAGCCGGAGAAGACGGGGGGGATGCGTACCCGGGATCCTGTGATGGAGGCTGCGCAGGCTGGGACGGAGCGACATTCGGAGCGGCGGCCTGCTGCGGAGCCGCATGGCTGGCGGGGGACGGCCGCGGCGACGCGGTCGGCTGTGTGACCGTCACTGGCTGACGGGCGGCCCGGTGAGTGGCCACCTGCTGGGGAGCTTGAGTTGCAGGAGCCGGGACCGAAGGAGCCGGGACCGAAGGAGCGGCCCTTCGGGGCGCAGCCATCGCGGGCTGTTGAGCCGGCTGATCCATCGGAGCGGGCCGGGAGGCGGGGGCAGGGGCAGGAACGGGCTGCATCACGTCGGGCGCCTCGATATCGACGACCACTGGAGGCTGCTCGACAACACCGCCGGGGGTGGTAGCACGCTGGTGCGGCTTGCCGGGCTCCCGGTACTTCGGCGTGGTCTCTTCCTGGTCGGAGGTCGACAGCGGGACCCTGACCACGAAAGCTGTCCATTCGTCCTCGGTCCGTTCGTACCAAACAGCACCGCCCATACCTTCGGCGAGAGCCCTGACGATCGACAGGCCGAGCCCAACGGAGCCGAGCACCAGCGGCATGTCGCCTTCGTGCAGATAACGCTGGAACAAACGCTCCTTGAGCTCGTCGGGAATCCCGTCCCCGTTGTCCTCGACCCTGATCTCGTACCAGCCGGCTTCGAGACGGCCGAAGAGCCTGAGGTTGGGACCGCCGTATTTGTTGGCGTTAGAGAGGCGATTCCGCAGGACCTGGCGGATGCGCAGACGATCCGAGCGTACGACGCTCGGTCGACAGTCGATGGTGATGTCCATGCCGCCGCGCTTCATGGGCTCGACCACCTCCTGGATTTCGTCCAGGACGGCCAGATCCTCGAACTGATAGTGGAGCGCACCGGCATCGAGGCGTGCCGTGGTCAAGAGATCATCGACCATCCGGCTCAGGTCGTGCGCCTCGCTGATGATCATGCCGACCATCTCCGGCGCGGTCTCCGACGCGAGAACGAGTTCGTCCTCCTCGAGCAAGTGGGCGAGACCGAAGATCGATGTGAGAGGTGTCCTCAACTCATGGGAGGCGTTGGCGACGAACTCATCCCTCGCCTTGCCCAGATTGCGCTCTGCATCGAGACGGACCTCCAGATCCGACTGCTTCTGCTGACGCTTCGAAAGCTCGCGATAGATCATGATCACTGCGGTGGGGACCAGGAAAGCCACGAGGAATCGGGTGAGGTCGCCGATCCGGCCCATGATGTCGTTCGAGGCGGCCACGGCTGCGGCTTCACCGTCACGCACCACCACCAGGAGGCTGACGAACTGGCGGAACGCGGGGTCCAGAGTGGACTCGGCTCCGGCGCGGGCACCCTCGAGGTCTCCGGCTTCGAGCGCAGCGATGATCTCCGAGGAGACGGCAACCAGCGAGTCGCCGGCGGCGAGAGCCTCTGCACTCAGATCCACGCCTTCGGACAAGCCTTCGAGCGAGGCGCTGAGATCGACCATCGCCTTGTGAGCGTCCGAGAGCGAGAGAGCGACGCCTTCGGCCGCGTCGAACCCGAACTCCTCTTCGAGGAGGGTGAGGTGGGTGGCGAGACCGGTCTGTGACCGGACGACGGTCGCTGCGCGCAGCGCCTCGTCGGAATCATGGAGAGCGTCGGCGTGCTCGGCGATACCCCTCGTGCCGAACGCAATGGAGAAGACCAGCGCCGCTATCAGGACGATGGCGACACCCACACCGAGAGCGAGTGCGGCGAACCGGCGCTTACGGGGGGCGCGTGATCTGCGTCCGAGTGTGCTCATTCCGACCCCATCGGCCGACTTCCCGGGGTTCTTGACGCTTATGTGGCCGCAGCAGAGCGTCGACTCCGCCCCTCGAAGCGAAATCCCGGTGTCCTCAACGGTCGGCGCTCAGCGACGATCAGTGAGTGCCTGCTCGCTGGACCCTAGAAGGGGTCGCAGATCTCCCACATGCCGGCGGCGATCTGCGTCACGCGTCCGTCGAACAGCGTCCCGGGAGCGTCGGGGATCCTGACCACATAGCCATCGAGGGTCCCGACGCTGAGTTCCTCGTAGCCCCCGTGGGTGAAGCCGAGCGCCGCTGCGTCCTCGAGCGTGTCGAAGATCCCGAGGCCATGCGTAGTGGACAGTTCCACGGGGTGGGGGTACTCACCGTCGCCCTGGTTGCCGAAGTCGAGGCTCCAGCCGCCGAACGTCGGGTTGGCCTCGTCATAGAAGTACACCTTCAAGAACACCGACCAGAAGTCCACTGCGGACGGCCACAGGATCTCCCATGTGACCGTTTGTGCGGTCTCGGCGCAATGGGACTCCTCGTATGTCACCCAACCAGAGTCGTCGGTGTCGAGGAGCGGAACATTCAGACCGGTGTGGAGAGCCTCGATCGCGGCCGCCGTGTCCTCGGGCGACGCGCCGAAGTCGACCACGTTGAACCCATCCGTCGCCAGGTAGAACCCGTCCCCACCGGCGGCCACTGACGTCGTAGTCGTCTCCTCGGGAAGCGCCGGTACCGACACAGTCAGCGAGAAGCTAGTCGGGGTCGGGGCCGACACCCGGATCTCGTACATCTGTGATGCGGCGACATCCACAACGACGTCGGTCGAGGCATCACCCTGATGTATCTCCCCATCGGCACCTGCCACCGCGATGGCCACGCCACGATCTGCCGTGACGGTCATCTGCTGGCCCTCGAGCACCATGAGGTGGAAGACCTCATCGTCACCATCGGAGGCATTGCCGGCCACCGTGGCCGAGGTGGCTCCCGCGGCAAAGGCGATATCGCGCGGGACGTCGCACGCGCGACTCAGGGCGGCGAAGGTCTCCTCGTCGGGATCGCCTGTGGCGATCTTCCCCTCGTCGACCTGTGCCTTCTCCACCGAGCCCGCCGTACCGTCGCCGAAGACGCCATCGATGTCGATGGGGCCGAATCCGGCGCACTCGAGGTAGACCTGGAGCGCCCACACGTAGGCCCCGCTCTCGCCGTTCCTGATGAAGGGTGGTCCGGGGGGAATCAACGCCGGCGTGGTCTGGGTGGTCCCGACCGTCGTGTCGGTGCCTGCAGCCGACGTTTGTGTCGTGTCGGCTGCCGACCCACCGTCGGCGGTAGTGGTGGTGGTCGCCGCCGTGGTCGATCCTGCAGCGGCATCGTCGTCGCCACATGCCCCCATGACCAGAACCATCGCCAGCAAGAGGAGTGCCCAGCGCCGCATCGCACAGTCCCTTTCGGTTCAGCGGGCCTCCCACCGGCCCATCACCGCCCAAGCGTGCAGCTCACCACCCGTTGCCGCAAGAGCCATTCGTCACCTGTGGCGCCGGGGCCTACAACCCGCCCAGGAGAGCGACCACCAGTTCGTCCTGCACAGCCGACAAGAACCGGAGCAGGATCATCTCGGGAACGTCGGTATCCCCCTGATCATCCGACCAGCCGTCCTCCTCGATATCGAGACGGGCTCCCAGCACCAGCCGTGCCTCGCCCACCACTCGCAGCCAGCAATCCGCCTGCTCGGCGTCCAGTCGATCGGAGTCGAGCGTCTCGGAGAACAGGGTGCGGTCATCGCGGCGGGCGCTCTCCAACTCACCCTCGACGAGATCGTCGAAGGCCGCCGACTTCTCGGGATCGCCAGGGTGGGCGTCGTAGGTGAGCCGACTGGTCGCCGGGTCGGCCGGGTCGCCCCCGTACCCCGACAGCACGGCCAGCGCCAGCCCGATGAGATGCCGCTCCTCGGGTCCCAGATCGACTGCGACCCCATCCGCGGTGGGAGTGAAGGCCTGCCTCACGGTCGCTCCAGCGTGGCCCACAGCCCGTGGTGATGGAGACGGTGACAATCCAGTTCGGCCTTCTCCAGCGGCCCCTGGGAGACGATGGCCCGCCCATCGTTGTGCACCTGGAGCATCAGCCTCGTCGCCTCTTCCATCGAGTGCCCGAAGAGCTTCCTGAAGACGTAGACCACGAAACTCATCAGGTTGACGGGGTCGTTCCAAACGACCACGCTCCACCCGCGGTCGATGTCGGGGGCGTCGTCGATCTCGGTGAGGTCGACACGATCCGGCGCGATGGTTGTCATCGTGGCGGACGCTAGCCCGACACGCCCCGGTCAGTCGCGCTCGGCGGCCCTGGCCCTGGCCTCGAAACGCTGTGCGTTGATCCAGTCCTCGAAGTCGAGTCGGGCGACACGCCACTCCCTGCCGATCTTGACGCCGGGCAACTCGCCAGAGCGCAGTACGCGGGTGACGACGAATGGCGTCACGCCGAGGTACTCGCAGACGTCGGCGACCGACAGCCAATCCTTGTCCACTGAGATATTGATCCGCTCCACGCCCTCAGAGTATGACCGGCGGCGTGACGCGACAAGGGCGTCGTACACTTCCCCGCCATGGCACAGGCAAAGAAGAAGCGCCGCCGCAACCGCAACGATCCCGACCGGGCGGAGAAGGCGGCGCAGCGAGCAGAAGCACTCCGCAGAGATCGGGAAGAGAAGGCCGCGGCCGCAGCCGCAGCCGAGCGGCGCGCCGCCATCGGCAAACGCATCAGGAGCCTGTTGGTGCCCGCACTCGTCGGCATCGGCGTCATTGCTGCCGGGTACCTCGTCTTCAAGCCCGCCCCCGAGGTCGATGACGTTCAGCAGCCTCCGGCGATCGAGTCGACCATCGAGGTCCTGGCCGCCGGCGAGACCTTCGACTACGGCACGCCGACACCAACGAATGGGCCGTACCGCGACGGTGACGCAACCTGCGGAGTCTCCACCGAACCCGTGGCGCTCGAGGACGCGGTGGCCGCGCTCAGGGTTGGAGCGGTGGTTCTCTGGCATCAGGAAGGCGACACGACGACCGCCGCGGCCCTCGCCGCGCTCGCAGGCGAGTACGAATCACATGTCGTGGTGTCACCCAATCCGGATATCACGGACACCGTGGTCGCTACGTCATGGAACCGACTGCTCGCCTACGACACACCGGGTGACGGCGTCGCAGAGTTCCTCGATACCTACCGAGACCGTGGCGATCAGAACGGCGATTGCCCCATCGGCTGACGGCCTCAGAGCGACGGAACGGCGACGTCCGGAGTGAGCGCCGCCGACGTGGCGCACAGCATCAGGGAGATCCGACCCCTGGGCGACGACGCGGCTGCCTCGAGCGTCGCCGCGATCGCCGCATGGACATCGCCGTGCTCTCCGCCGGATCGATCGGCCGCCCTCATGGCGAGCTCCAACGAATCCCCGGGGTCATTGCCGGCCAGCGCCGCCGCAATGGCCGACTGCAGGTAGCCGGCGACCCTCAAGAGCCCGGCGTCGACATCGGGTTCCGCCCCCCACCCCGGACCAGGGGTGCGTTCCTCGCCTGAGATCACCTGTCTGATGGTGCCCCCGAACCCGGCGGCAACCGCCCCGGCGTCGAGACCGGCCTGGACCGCAGCCCGCATCGTCACGATCGACAGCATCTCCGGCCGTCCGTAGGGCGTGT
>JABMPV010000443.1 GCA_013202595.1 bacterium | reverse complement strand
GCGTCGTCGATCATCACGATTCGAGCCTACGTCGCATGCTGCATCCCGACCGAGGAGAGGTCCCGCCCCACCGCTGGCAGCGGGACCTCCCTCGGCGGATCTATCGATCTCTAGAGGATTCCGAGGTAGTGGACGGCATCGGGGGCTTCGACCCGCCTACTGTCGTTGTCCCAACCCACGGCGAGTGTCTGTGACGAGTACGGGCCCTGTGCGGCCGGGACGGTCGCAGTGCAACGGACGCTCTCCCCTGCTCGCAGGATGCCCGGGTTCCTGACCCCGCTCCAGTTGCATGAGATCGACGACCACGGCACGTGCGGATCTCTGATCTCGATGTCGTTGATGAACGTGTTGCCGTTGTTGCGCACGAAGTAGACGAAGTTGGCCGATCGCCCTACCTCGATCACCGGGCCGAGCGGGTCGTCGGCATCCTGGCCATTGACCGAGAGTTCGAGCGTCAGATTGTGGATACGCGGTTCGTCCCTGGTGTGCCAATGGGTGAGATCGCGGTCGGTGACCCTGGTCGTCCCGGACCACGCCTCCACCGTCGCCCCGGAGAACACGTTGCCCCACCAGGCCTCCATGCCTGCTTCACAGACGATGGTGGCTCCTGCGGCGATCGTGTCCTCTGCGCACCAGATCTCGTGCAGGATGTCGTCGTCGATCACCACATCGGTCAGTTCGGCCGAGCCGACATTCGTCACCGCATATGTGAGGGAGATCGTCTCACCCGGGGACTTGACCCGGGGTCCCGGTGGCGAATCGGCGTCGAAGCCCTCGACATAGGTCTGGATGACCACGCCGGGCGTCGGATCGACACCGACGAAGTGATATATCGCATCGTCCTGGAATGCATCACCGTCGTCGTCCCAGGCAGTGACCGTGGCAGACGATGCCACCGGTCCCACGCCTGCGGCGTCGGTCACCGAGCACACGACGGTGGCGCCGACCCGGAGTTCTCGCGTCGGGCAGACGATCCTGCCCCTGGCGTCATCGACGAGGTAGACCGCCCACAAATCCACGCCGCCCGTGTTGGTGACGCGGTAGTCGACAGCCACCTGGTCACCCACGAGGATCGCCGGGCCCGGCGCCGCAGGGGCGGAAGAGCCGTTCACTGTGACCGCCAACTCGAGCGAAGCGGGGCCCGCAGGGATAGTGGTGGTGGTGGTCGTGGAGCTCGTGGTCGCTCCCGGAGTGACGGTGTGAGCCGTGATGCCGATTGCGATCTCGTCGCCCGCCGTGGTCCATGCCTCAGCGCTGACCTCGCCTGTGGTGTTGGAAGCCTCTCCGATCGACGTTCCCGCGCAGACGACGGTCTCCCCCGGGATCAGTGCACCGTCGACGCATGTGGCTCCGCCCACACCGTCGTGCCACAGGAACAGTGCCCAGAGGTCTTCGCCGCCGGTGTTGGTGACCCGGTACTCCCATGAGATGGCCTCACCGGGAGCGATCTCAGGTCCGGGAGCCGTTCCGGCGTCGGACCCGTTGGCCATCACGGCGACCTCGATGGCTGCGGGCAGTGACCCGGGATTCGTGATGGTCGTCGTTGTGGATCCCGTTCCGGATGACGCCGAGGTGTGGGCGATCACGTCGACAGAGATCTCATCACCCGATGACGTCCAGGCCTCCGCCGAAATCTCGGCTGCGATGTCGCTCGCCTCGCCGATCGACTGACCCGTGCAGGTGACGGTCTCGCCGGGCGACAGCGCTGCGTCGAGGCACGCGGCCCCGCCGACACCTTCGTGCCATACGAACAGCGCCCACAAGTTCTCAGATCCGGTGTTGGTCACGGTGTACCGCCACGAGATCGGATCGCCCGCATCGACCTGCGGCCCGGGGGCCGCGCCCGTTTCGGAGCCATTGGCCGTCACGGCGATCGACCAGCCGGCCACGCCGGGGATCGTTGTGGTCGTGGTCACAGAAACGCCCATCGTGTAGGCCGTGACGTCGGCTTCGACCTCATCGCTCGAGGCAGTCCATGCCTCGGCGGTCACCCTGGCCGCTTCGTCATCCGTTCCTGCGATCGACCCACCCGTGCAGACGACCGTCGCCCCCGGGCCCAGCGCCCCACCCGGACAGTCGGCCGAACCGACGCCGTCGTGCCAGATGAACAGCGCCCACAGGCTCTCGCCACCTGTGTTGGTCACCCGGTACTCCCAGGAGATCGGAGTCGCGGGGTCGAATCGCAAGCCGGGCGCCCTGCCCGCATCGGCCCCATTGGCCGACACCGCGATCGACATCCCGGCCGGACCCCGGGCGACCACCGTGGTCGACGTCGTCGTAGCCAGCCTCGTCGAGGTGGTCGAAGTCGTCGACGATGCGATCGAAGTGGTCGTGGTCGAGTTCACGGATCCGGGGGCCACGATCACCAGGTCGTCGATGGCCCCGAGGCCGTTCATCCTGATCTGGATCGATCGGACCTCGTCTGCATTCACGGCAACGGCGATCGATCGGTTGTTGCCGGTTGCGGCGAGGCGTCGCGTCGTCACCTGACCCGCATCGTCGACGATGCGCAGCGAGGGACGGGCCGAGTCGGTGTCGAGCAGCAGGAACGTCTCGACTCGCACCGGTGCATCGAACTCGAACGTGAAGATCCCATCACCGGCGTCATCGGGGTCACTCGCATCCCCATCCTCAGAGACGATCAGGAGGTTCCCCTGCCCGGGGAAGAAGAGATCGGGGTCGCCGCCGGTGCACCTGCGAGCGCTGCCATTGCACTCGCCGTCGAAGATCATGGCCCTCTGACGGCCCGGGCGAATCTCACGGACGCCTGTGACGGCTACCTCGATCGTGCCGGCCTTCACCGCATTCACGGTGTCTCCCGGGGAGAAACCCTCGAAATCGATCGTGAACCTCTGGTCTCTCGGAGCGGCCGCGGTCGCGTCGACGGACAACGCGAGTATGGAGACTCCGGTGAGTACTGCGATCGAGACGGCGATCGAGACGGCGATCACGTGGCGAATGCCTCGTGGTCTCATGATGGTGCTCCTGGTCTGCGGTGGTGACGTGATTCCCTTTTCGGAAGAAGGAGTCACGAAGCGAAGCTATACCACTCTCTGTGGCTCTCAACCACTATTCGCGTTCCTTTGTGAACATCGGGCCACAGAGCAAAGTGACTGGCCCGGTCGCTCATCTGCCATCATCTGAGCCCATGCAGGCCCTGTCTGAAGCACTGGATCGCATCGAGTCTGCTGCCGACACGACCTCGGCTCGCACCAGGACCTGGGCCGTGACCTCGCTGGTGGCAGCGGTGGTCGCCTGGTCGATCGGGCTGCGGGCCCTGGTGTGGGATTCAGCCTCGACCGTGCTCCGCTGGTCACCGCTGCTCGTGGTGCTCTTCATCCCCGGCCTCATGCTGCTGGGTTTCGGCAGGCGAGCGAGCACGTTGTCTTTGGTCCCCGACCGCGTGAGGGAGCAACTGGGCCCGGCAGTCGCAGGGACCGGCAAGGCCATCGCCGAGGTCAGGTCGAAGGGAATCGGGTTGCGCCCGCTCATCGGCGCCCTGATGTCACTGCGCGACGAGGGCGGCGACATCGCCAGGGTGGCCGCCGAGGTCACCGGTTCCGTGCGTCTCCTGAATCCCCTCTACCTGGGAATCGTCGGTCTTTCCTCATTGGCATCTGCATTTGTGTTCGGCGCAGCGGTGATAGCGGTCGTCACGCTGCTGATCTG
>JABMPV010000442.1 GCA_013202595.1 bacterium | reverse complement strand
ATTGGGTTGCTCGTAGATCTCCTTGAGCATGAAGTGGGGGTAGCCGCCCCGCTCGGCCTGCTCGGCGTCCCAGGTGATCTCGAGGAGTCCCCGCTCGACCGCTTCACCGGCGAGCGTCTCGATGCTCACGCCTCCGGGGCGCACATCGACGATCTCGCCGTTCTCGATCACCATGATGTCCCGGGTCCTGTGGAGGATCGCCGGGATGTCACTGGCGAGGAAGACCTCGTCGTCCCCCAGGCCGATGACCAGCGGGCTGATCATCCTCACGGCCACCATGCGGCCGGGTTCCTTGAGGCTGATGGCCACCAGTGCGTAGGCGCCCGTGGCCCTGCTCACCGCACGGCGCACGGCACCGTGCAGGTCGCCGTCGTATTCCTCGGCGATGAGGTGGGCCAGCAACTCCGTGTCGGTCTCCGATGAGAACTCCGCTCCGCGCTCTGCAAGGGCTTCGCGCAACTCGACGAAGTTCTCGATGATCCCGTTGTGGACCACGGCGATCGACCCGGTCGGGTCGGTGTGGGGATGGGCGTTGAAGTCGGTCGGTGCACCGTGGGTCGCCCACCGGGTGTGCCCGATGCCGATGGAACCGGCCAGTGGCTCCCGTTCGAGCAGTTCGGCGAGGCGCGCCAGTTTGCCCTCTGCCTTCCTGATTTCGATGGAGTCGCCGTCGAGGATGGCAACGCCGGCCGAGTCGTAGCCACGGTATTCGAGCCGGCTCAGACCGTCGATGAGGATCGGGGTCGCATCACTCGCCCCGATGTATCCGATGATGCCGCACACGCGCGGGTCTCCCTTCGTGTACGACCGGGGAACGACTCCACCGGGAACATGGGTCCCCGTCTCACGTCGGCCCGGGCTCTGTCACCGGGGTCACCCCCGGGATTTCTCCCGAACCGTCACGACCGTGAGCAGCCGAGAGGGCATCCGCCGACCATTCGATGCTCCCTCTTCCTCGTCACCTCACCGTGGGTGAGGGCAGGCGCTGGTCCGACCGCCGTCCGACCGGTCAATCAGTTACAACCACAGATCGCGGTCGTACGACCACAATCTGTTAGAGGATATCTTACCCGGACTCGCCCGGTTCGCCACCCAATTCGCGACGGGTCACCATGACCAGTTCGTCCGCGACGGCAGCCGCTTCGGCTGATGTCGAGGCCTCCACCATCACTCGGACCAGTTGCTCGGTGCCCGAGGCGCGTACGAGGACCCGGCCGTCGTCGCCGAGGCGCTTCTCCATCATCTCGACGGCCGCCCACAGCGCAGCGGCATCAGGGAGGCGCTCCTTCACACGGACGGTGACATTCCGCAGGACCTGGGGGAACTCGGTCATCACGCGGCGGAGTTCTCGCAACGGCGCTCCGGTTGCTGCCATCACCTCGAGGAGACGCACGCCCGTGAGCAGTCCGTCACCGGTGGGTTCCTTGTGGAAGATGACGTGCCCGCTCTGCTCGCCTCCGAGGCCGGCGCCACTCCGCCGCATCTCCTCGAGGACGTAGCGGTCACCGACGGGCGTCAGATCGACGGTGATACCCATCGATCGCATGGCGCGCAGAAATCCGAGATTCGACATGACCGTGGCGATCACCCTGGAGTCGGGGAGAGTGTCGTTGTTGTGCATGTGCCGGGCGAGGATCGCCATGATCACATCGCCATTGCACACCACCCCGTCCTCATCGACGGCGGTGAGGCGATCGGCATCGCCGTCGAAAGCGAGGCCAACCCTTCCGTCGACCGCTGCGGCGAGAGCCCCGGGGTGGACGGCCCCGCACCCGTCGTTGATGTTCATCCCGCTGGGCTCCGTGAACATCGTGTCGACGGTCGCTCCGAGACGTTCGAACAGGGCGGGGGCGGACTTGAACGCAGCGCCGTTGGCGCAATCGAGCACGACCGACAGGCCACTGAAGGAGTACTTGGCCCGGGAAGCCACATGATCGAGATAGCGATCCATGGCGTCGGGAACCCCGGACCTGATCCCGAGGTCGGCGCCGGAGACCTCCTGCCAGGGTGCGCCGTGGGCATAACGGGCCGCGATGGCGTCCTCGCGCTCGTCATCGAGTTTGCGGCCGTCGGGCCCGAAGAACTTGATCCCGTTGTCGGGTGCGGGATTGTGGCTGGCGCTCACCATGACGCCGTAGGAGGCGCCGAGATCACGGGTGAGATGCGAGACGGCACCGACGGGGATGATCCCGAGATCGATGACGTCGAAACCTGCTGCATTGAATCCGACAGACACCGCGTCGATGAGCATCTGGCCGGAACGCCGGGTGTCCCTTCCAACGACCACCGTTCCGCGTCTGCCGTCACCGGCAGCGCGCGCGAGATCGATCGCGAGGTCGGGAGTCAGATCGACGTTGGCGAGCCCGCGAACGCCATCGGTACCGAACAAACGGGCGCCCATGGTCACTAATCGGCGCGTTACGCCGGGTGCCCTTAGCGCTTCGTGAACTGAGGAGCGCGGCGGGCCTTGCGAAGACCGTACTTCTTGCGCTCCACCTTGCGGGAGTCGCGAGTCAGCAGACCTCCGGCCTTGAGCACTCCGCGAAGCTCGGGCTCCAATTCGATGAGGGCCCGGGAGATGCCGAGACGAAGCGCATCGCACTGCCCGGTGGTGCCGCCACCTTCGAGCTTTGCGTGGATGTCGTAGCGTCCCTCGATCCCTGCAACCCTGAGCGGTTCGGTGACCCTGATGCGCTGGGCCTGGGTGGGGAAGAAGTCTTCGATCGTGCGGCCGTTGAGGCTGATCTGGCCTGTGCCCTCATAGAGGCGTACGCGGGCCCGGGAGGTCTTGCGACGCCCGATGGTCTGGGTGAGCGGCTTTGGCATCAGGACACGACCTTTCGCACATTGAACTCGAGTGGCTGCGGCGACTGGGCCGCATGGGGATGGGTCGGCCCGGCATGGACCTTCAGCTTGCGGAACTGAGCCCGTCCCAACCGGTTCTTGGGGAGCATTCCGCGCACGGCGCGCTCAATGATGCGCTCGGGATGCGCGGCGAGCACCTTGGCGTAGGACTCTTCGCTCAGGCCACCGGGGTATCCCGAATGGCGGTAGTAGCGCTTGTCCTCGGCCTTGGACCCGCTGACGGCGATCTTCTCGGCGTTGATCACGATCACGAAGTCGCCCATATCCATATGGGGAGCGAACTTCGGATTGTGCTTGCCGCGCAGAATCCTCGCGATCTCTGTCGCAAGGCGGCCGAGCGGCACATCGGCGGCGTCGACAACCCACCAGGCGCGATCGACATCGGTCGGTCGCGGCGTGAACGTCTTTTGCATCTTCATACGCGGGTTCCTCGGACGAGCGGCTGCCACCCGGCGGGCACTCCCGAACACATGGGAGCGCCCCGCGCGGCGGGGCGAGTGCGCATGGTATCGGTCCAGAGACGGCTCCGCAAGACGCGATCGGGCCGTGTAGCGTCGCTCGCTATGGATGGAGCAGCGCAAACCGACCTCCTGACTCTCGCCGACATCCGATCGGCCGCAGAATTGGGGTCCAGCGTCGTGATCCGGACGTCCCTGGAGCGTTCGAGTACGTTTTCGCGTCTGTGTGAACGCGAAATCTGGCTCAAGGCAGAGCACCTGCAGCGGGCAGGGTCGTTCAAGATCCGCGGCGCGATGAACGCCCTGGCAGCGATTGAGGACCCCTCTGCGGGAGTGGTGGCCGCCTCCCAGGGCAACCATGCACAGGGCGTGGCCCTCGCAGCGGCCACCCTCGGCATCGGTGCCACCGTGTTCATGCCGAAATCGGCGCCCATCCCCAAGATCCAGGCAACCACCGATTACGGAGCCGAGATCCGACTGTCGGGCAGCAACCTCGGTGAGGCAGTCGACGCTGCGCAGGCCTTCTCCGCCGAGACGGGAGCCAGATTCGTCCACCCCTACGACGACCTCCATATCGTCGCCGGACAGGGGACGCTGGGCATCGAGATCGCCGAGGACCTCCCCACGGCGGGGACGATCGTCATTCCCACAGGCGGGGGAGGACTGCTCGCCGGCGTCGCCACGGCGGTCAAGGCCATCAGTCCCACCACCAGGATCGTCGGCGTCGAGGCGGCGGCCACAGCCACCTACGTCGCCAGCAGAGCCGCAGGCACGCCCACCCCGGTGCCCCATCGCTACACCGTCGCCGACGGCATCGCCGTCTCCCGTCCCTCAGATCTGGTGTTTCGCCACGTCCAGGCATACGTCGACGACATCGTGACCGTGGACGACCCGCAGATGACCAGGGCGGTCGCACTCCTGCTGGAGAGGGCGAAGTACCTCGTCGAACCCGCCGGGGCCGCCGGCCTGGCAGCGGTGCTCGACGGACTGATCCCCGAAGGCGACGGCCCAACCGTCGTGGTCCTGTCGGGCGGAAACATCGACCTGCTGCTGCTCGACCGGGTTCTGCGCCATGGCCTCGAAGCCGCCGGCCGTTTCGGTTCGTTCCGGGTGCGGGTCCCCGATGTACCCGGGCAACTGGCCCGACTCACCAACACGGTGGCCGAACTGGGAGCCAATGTCGTGCAGGTAGAGCACCGCAGAGAAGGAATAGGGCTTCCGTTCGCCTTCACCGAGATCACCATCTCCGTGGAGACCAGAGGACCCGAGCAGATGGCCTCGATCGTGAAGACGCTGTCCGAGTTCGATCTGGAGGTGCTGGCGTGAGACTGACCAGGGAGAGATATCGAGAACTCGTCCGAGAGGATTCCGCCCTCCTCGCAACGGCAGCCCGCAACGGCCTGGACGCCGAGGTCCCACCGTGCCCCGGATGGGTGGTTCGAGACGTCGTGGGTCACACCAGCGCCGTGCACCGCCAGAAGGAGTCCATCGTCCGCCTCCGAGTACAGGCCCGCACCGAGACGCCGGACCTCGAGGCGCCACCGGGCGACGACGGCCTGATCGCATGGTTCGAGCAGGGTGTCGAGCAATTGCTGGCCACACTGGATGTGGCGCAGGACATCCCCGTCTACACCTGGTATCCGGCCGACCAGACGACCGGCTTCTGGCAGCGCCGCATGGCTCACGAGACGGCGATCCACAGAGCAGACGCCCAGTCGGCGCACGGCGATATCAGCCCGATCGACGCCGCACTGGCCGCCGATGGGGTCGATGAGATCCTCGGGCACATCATGTGCGGCTACACCGACGATCCGGCCTTCGAGTTCGTCGCAAACGGCCGCCTGCTCGTGATCCACATGACCGATGTGGCGGAGTCGCGCACGCTCATCATGGGAGACGGGAAGTACGGACCTGGATGGATCCTCGAGGAGGGCGCCACCCAAGACGCCGACACCGTGCTCTCCGGAACGGCGTCCAACCTCGACCTCTGGGCCTGGGGGCGGGCACCGATCGAGGCTCTCGAGATCGAAGGTGGCGCCGGTCTGGTGAACCGGGTTCGCAAGGTCGCCGCCGACGCGACGCAGTAGACGATTTCTGCTGGCAGACGATTTCTGCTCGCAGACGATTTCTACGAGTACACGATGAACGAAACGGCCACGTAGTGGGCGACGAACGCCGCCACAGTGAATGCGTGGAACACCTCGTGGAAGCCGAAGAAGCGTGGTGAGGGATCGGGGCGCTTGGAGCCATAGACCACAGCCCCCAGGCTGTAGAGCACTCCCCCGACGATTATCAGCACCGTCGCGGCGACGCCGGCATTCCGCAGGAAGTCGGGCAGGTAGAAGACGGCGACCCACCCCAGTGCCACGTACACAGGCGTGTACAGCCACCGCGGTGCGCCGACCCACAACACCCGGAACGCCACTCCGGCGAGTGCCCCGCTCCACACGATCCACAGCAGCACGCGCCCCTGGCCGGGAGGCAGCGCCAGGACTGCAAAGGGCGTATAGGTGCCGGCGATGATCAGGAAGATGTTCGAGTGATCGAGGCGCCGCAGGGTGATCTCGACGCCCTCTGACCACGTGCCCCGATGGAGCATGGCGCTGGTGCTGAACAGGAGGACCGCCGTTGCGGCAAAGATCCCTGCAGAGATCCGCGCCTCACGAGACCCCGACAGCGCCACCAGCACGACCCCTGCTACGAGGGCCACGGGGGCCATCACGAGATGGAACCAACCCCTCAGGAGGGGCTTTGGGGCTGCGGAGACTGCGGTCACCCGGAGAAGGTACCAGTCGTTCCCGCTCAGCGATCCAGCATTCTCCGACTGACGGGGCCAGAGTGGGCGGACATCGATCCGGCCGGGCGCCCGGACTCTCAGCCTCCGCCGTTGGCCAGGGCAACGGCCAGTGCCACGCCGAAACCGACGAGAGCCACCAGGATCCCGACAACCAACGCCGCCGCCCGAGACGCCGAGGGCGGCGCCTGAGTCGGAGGCACGGGCGCCGGAGTCCGTGCGTACGCGCTCTGGCGCACCCGGCTGTCACTGCGACGCTGCGGAATCGAAGGCGGCACGGGGTTTCGCCAGGTCTTGTCACTCCGGGCAGGATCGACCCGCGGCCGATCGCGCATGTCGCCGACCGGCACGGGCGATGACGACGCGACACCATCCGGCTTCTTGGCCTCGAGATCCTCGCGTGCCCGGCGAATCATCTCGGTACTGGACATGGGGCGTTCGGTGTCTTCTGCCATCTCGTGTCCCTCCCTGCGTGCCTCCGACGGTAGCGGTCTCGATTGGTCTGAGACGGACACAATCAGTATCGAATCTCCCACAACACCAGGCCATGAGGAGGGGCGGCCCCCCTCGATGCGTTCCGCTCGCGTGCCGCGATGATCCCGAGCACATCGCCGGGATCGACCTTGCCCCTTCCGATGTCGATGCTCAGCGCCACGATGGATCTCACCATCTGATGGCAGAAGGATGAGCCCTCGACGAGCAGTGTGAACCGATCACCCTCACGCGACCAGTTCACCGTCCGCAGATTGCGCATCGTCGAGCGGCCTTTGGCGGCCCGGCATAGAGACGCGAAGTCGTGCAACCCCACGAGATGCGCGACGCCCTCGTTCATGAGCGATTCATCCAGTTCGAACCCGATCTGCAGCACCCGAAGACGATCGAGTGGCTGGATCACCGGCGCGGTGCTCACGAAATACCGATACCCCCGGCCGGTGGCGGAGAAACGAGCATCGAAGTCGTCTGTCACGATCGCCGAGTAGGTCACCACCACTTCTCCGCCGAGCATGGTGTTGACCGAGCGCATGAGTCGGCGCGGATCGAGTTCCCTTGCCACCGAGAACGAGATCACGTTGTGCCGGGCGTGGACGCCTGCGTCCGTGCGGCCGGCGACGGTCAGATCTATGGACTCCCTGACCGCGATTTCGAGCGACTCCTCCAGCACGCCCTGAACCGTGCGAACGCCGGGATTCCTCGCGAAGCCGCGGAACCCGCTGCCGTCGTACGAGATATCCATGCGATGTCTGGGCACGGGATCACCTAGACCAGGAAGCGGCTGAGGATGAGCCAGACGACGTACCCGCCCGCCACGGCGACCAGAGCCTTCTCGGTGATCAACTCGAGAGCGACCCTCGTGCCCGCAACCAGGATGGCGAGAAACCACACCGTGCTGACGACGAGAGTCAGCCAATCGGGCAAGCCGGGGAGCCGAGCGATCAGCAGGACCGCCAGCACGGGGTGGGCGAAGGCGGTGACCGCCAGCATGCCGGGGAACGACCCGAACCCTTCGAGGAGGTGCTTGCCGATGAGATAGATGGCACCGGAGAGCAACAGCCACGACCACAGGCCGCTCAGCACCCATCGCCCGTAGTCGACGACGTTGAAGGGCAGGATGGCCACAGCGAGCACCAGATAGACCGCAGCGACGACCATCAACCCGTCTGCGGCGGCGTTGGGGCTCAGCACCGCGCGCAAGTAGGCATCTCTGCGGAATGTCGCTGCTCCAATGACACGGCGGATCATGTGGCGAAAGCCTAGGAGGGCGGCGGGCCGACGAGACCCATGAGGGTTCTCACGGGGCGAGCGACCGACTCATTCGCATTGAGAGCGGCGAGATCGGCCGGATCGACCCAGCGGGCATCCCTGACCTCGGCGGTCGGAACAAGCCGGTCATCGCTCGCACGAAAGCCATAGCGGATGTCCAGGTGGATATGCGGTGGCTCCCTGCCCGGTTTGCCCGGGTGGTGGTGCACATCGACGTCGAGAAGGCCCTCACCGATCCGGGTGAGCGCCGTCACCCCGGTCTCCTCGGCGATCT
>JABMPV010000441.1 GCA_013202595.1 bacterium | reverse complement strand
TACTGGATCGACAGGGCACACTGGGGCAAGGGTTTCGCCACTGCCGCACTGTCGGCCTTCCTCGCCGAGGCACCGGAGCGGCCGATGATGGCGAGAGCGGCGGCGGACAACGCGGCGTCGGTCCGGGTCCTGGAGAAATGCGGTTTCGCAGTGGTGGGTCACGATCGCTTCCACGCCAACGCACGTGGCGAAGAGATCGACGAGATCGTCATGACCCTCGCCTGAGAGGGATCGCATGCCCTAAGAGGCGTCGGTGACAACCTGCATGTCACGCCGTTCCACCGTGCCGTCGGCGTGCAGGGCGAAACGCCCCTCCCCCCGGTCGTGGACGGGGTCGGGTCGCGACCACGGCCACCCGCCGAACGATGTGCGCCGGTAGTCGTCGACGGCCTGGCGCAACTCCTCGGCAGAGTTCATGACGAACGGGCCCATCTGGAACACCGGAGCACCGATGGGGCGGCCCTGAAGCATGAGGATCTCTGCCGGCCGCTGCCCGTTGATCAGGGTCACCGGCGCACCCGGCCTGATCCGTGCGCCTGTCGAGGCGTCGACCCTGTGCCCGCCGATCTCGACGCCGTCGCCCTCGAACAGGTGCAGCATCCGATTGACGCCCTCTGGTGCCGGAGGCACCTCCCACGTCGCACCGGAATCCAAACGGATGAGCCAGATGGCGAGATGCGTGTCGTCACGCGACGCCCACGAATCGGGCGGGGCCGACGGCGGCACCGCGCCTTCGAGACGCCCGGCGATCACATCGACCTCGACCCCGGGGGCGACCCCGATCGTCCGGATGTCCTCGGACCACAGCATCCCGAAGTGGGCATCGACGAGTTTCGACTCGGGCGGCAGGTTGAGCCAGATCTGGAACAGTTCGAGGTCGTTGGGGCCATCGACGTCGAGCAGGGGGAACATCTCCGAATGCATGATCCCGGTGCCGGTGGTGAGCCATTGCACGTCGCCCCCGCCGTAGCGAGCGGTCGCTCCGAGCGAATCGGAATGATCGACGTACCCCCGCCGCACCACGGTCACCGTCTCGAATCCACGATGGGGATGCTGCGGGAACCCGGGGACCGCGCTCCCGTGATACATGCTCCAACCGTCGACGTACGAGAAGTCGGACCCCATCCTGCGCCCCATCAGCGAGGCGTCGGGGCCGAGGGCGTCGTTGCCCCTCGGGTAGTGGTCGACATGGTGCACCGTGAAAATGAACGGATCGACCCCCTCCCAGGGGAATCCCAACTCCACCAATTCGAGCACCGGTTCGGACGTGCGATCTGTCGTCATGGCGGCGCAGACTACGGAGTCGTGTGTACTACTCCCGCTCAGGCAGGGAAGTACGGGCCGTCGGCCTCGAAGACGAGGGTGCCGTCGATGTACGTGCGCTGAACCTTGGACCGGCCATCCCAGGGATCTCCGGCGAACAGCAAGAAGTCGGCGTCCTTGCCCGGTTCGAGGCTGCCGACCCGGTCGTCCACGCCGAGGATTGTGGCCGGGTTGATGGTCACCGTCTCGAGTGCCCGGTCCTCGGGCATCCCCTCCCGGATCGCCGTGATCACCAGATCGCGCAGTGTGTGGATCTCGTTGACGGGCGAGTCGGTGATGATCGACACCATCACCCCCGCGGCCATCATCACCCCGGCCGTGGCGGGAGTTCTGCGATTGACCTCACGCTTGTACTTGCTGGAGTACAGCGGTCCCACGGCCACAGGGATACCGCGAGAGGCGATCTCGCCAGGGATCCTCCATGCCTCTGTCGCATGGTCGATGACGAGGCGGTATCCGAATTCCTCCGACAGGCGGATGGCTGTGCGGATGTCATCGATTCGATGGGCATGGTTGCGGACCGGGATCTCACCGTCGAGCACCTCGAGGAGTACCTCCTTGCCCAGATCCATCTTGGGCTCGCGGAGCGACTTCCGCTCCTCCTCCGGCTTCGCTGCCTCGGCAGCGGCCAACGCTCTGTGGTGATCCCAGTCCTTGCGGTACTCGATGGCGTCGATGAAGGCTTTGCGGGCCAGATACGCCGACCCCATCCGGGACCGGGGTGCCCGGTTCATCCGCTCGCCGACCCGCTTGGGGTTCTCCCCCAATGCCATCTTCACACCTGCGGGCGCCCGGAGCACCATGTCGTCGACGACCGTGCCGTGCGACTTCACCACGGTGATCTGGCCGCCGATCGGGTTGGCAGAACCGTGGGTCACGCCGATGGTGGTGACCCCGCCTCGCCTGGCGTCATCGAATCCGACGTCCTCGGGGTAGATGGAGTCGATCGTCCGGACATACGGCGTGATCGCGGCGGAGACCTCGTTTCCATCGAAGTCATCCTGGCCGCCTTCCCCCGCCACGCCCGTATGGGCATGAGCGTCGATCAGACCGGGAATCAGGTACATCCCCGCGCAGTCGACGATTTCGGCATCCCCGATGTCGCCGATTTCGGCATCCCCGGAGCCGACGTTCGGGCCAACGGCGACGATCTTGCCGTCCTCGATCAGCAGGGTTCCCGATTCGATCGGCGGCCCGGCCGCCGTCCATATGGTGGCGTTGGTGAAGGCGTGTCGCATCAGTGGCGACGCTACCCCAGTTTCGGGACCGCCGTGGAATGGATTCCCGCGAGTGCTGTTGATGAGTGCACTCAGCGAGAGGGGTTCACATGACGGCACGGGGCAGAGTCAAGGTCGAGTCATCCAACAAGCGCGTGCGTGTGCTGTTCGGCGGCGAGGTGGTCGCTGACACCACCGCTCCGCTGCTGGTGTGGGAGAAGCCGTACTACCCGACCTACTACTTCCCGGCATCCGATGTCAGGCACGACCTGCTGTCCGAGTCGGGGGAATCGCGCTCGCCGAGCCGCGGCACCGCCAAGCGCTTCACGGTGTCTGCCGGAGGCGCGACGGCTCCCGACTCCGCATATCGTCACACCGGGTCTCCCATCGAAGAGATCAGGGATCACATAGCGTTCGATTGGGCCGCGATGGATCATTGGCTCGAGGAGGACGAAGAGGTCTACGTCCACGCCAGGGATCCCTACACC
>JABMPV010000440.1 GCA_013202595.1 bacterium | reverse complement strand
GGCTTGGCGAGCGCATGGAGCGCACGGGTGGCTCTCCCGACGTCGAGCATTCTGGCGTAGCGGGTTGCCCCCGTAGCCTGCTCGGTCATCGCCTCGCCACCGAGGTCGGCGCCGGAGCAGAAGTCCTCGCCCGCCCCGACGAGCACGAGCACCCGCTGCTCGGATGTGTCGAACTCCTCGATGCGATCAGCGAGCACGCTCCACTGATCGAACGGGATCGCATTGCGCCGGGCCTGGTTGTCGATGGTCAGCCAGCGGACCGGCCCCTCGTCCTTGATGGTGAACATGGCGGACAGGGTACCGACGACCGACGTCCGGCGTCCGGCGTTCGGTATCCGACGTCCGGTATCCGACGTCCGACGTCCGTGTCGTCCTTCCTGTGCCGGACATCGACCGCCACCGGCGGGAGAGACCGGAAGAGCAAAAGCCTCGACCACGCCTCTGACTGCAAGCTGCCGGCAAGGCCAAGAGCGACCGAGAAGAGCGCAAGCCGGGCGCGAGGCCGGAGAACGAGGCGGACTGTCGGTACCGGTCCCGATACCATCCGGGCCCATATGGGGTTCAACCCGTTCCGTCAGACCCGCCCGGGCGCCGTCGACATCGCAATGGTCGTCGCGACGCTGCTCATCGCCCTGGGATTCGTGCTGTGGGCGATCCTGGCGTAGAAGTCGTCTCGCTGGTCCAGCCCTACGCAGCCCGAAAGCGCTACGTCTGCCCCGGCTGTGAGGGATTCATCGAACCGGGGATTGGCCATTTCGTCGTGGTTCCCGAACACGACGCCGACCTGCGCCGTCACTGGCACAGAGGGTGCTGGTACCTGGAGCGACGTCGGAGGGGCGCCGGGCCTCACCTCACACCGATTGGTTGATCGGCGGGCAGCCCGACGCTCACGCGACGGCACGTCTCCACGAGAGTGTCGCCCCGGTCGCCCCGATCCGCACCGCGATCAGATCACAGCGATCCACCCGGGGACGCAGAGATGTCGCTGCTCTCCTCAGCCGCCTGGCCTGCTCGGGAGAGAACTCATCGGCTGCGGCGGCTCCGATGCGGGTCTTGACCTCGACGACGACCCTCCGTCCATCGATGTCGGCGACGAGATCGATCTCGTCATGGCCGATGCGGACGTTCCGGGCGACGATCGATCCGCCCCGACGCTCCAGCAGTGCTGCTGCGAGATCCTCGCCAAGCGTGCCTATTCCTCGGGCGGCTGCAGATCGGGCAGATCTAGCTCCTCGACGTTGACGTCGCGGAAGGTCATCACCCGAACTCGCTTGAGGAATCGGGCCGGCCGGTACATGTCCCATACCCACGCATCCTGGAGTTCAATTTCGAAGAACACCGAACCGTCCATCTGATGGGTGCGCAGATCGACATTGTTGGCCAGGTAGAAGCGCCGCTCCGTCTCGACGACGTAGCGGAACATGGAGAGAACGTCCCGATACTCCTGGTAGATCCGGAGTTCGACGTCTGTCTCGTATCGCTCGAGATCCTCTTCGCTCATCCTGGCTCCTCAGTCGGGCCTGCGGGTCCTGCGACCACACGGCCCGCCGGATGTGGCGGGCCCTTGTCACTCAAACTCTGACGTGGTGATGATACCGCTCCGGGTCACTCGGTGGCCCGGATTCTTGGGTCATCTCCTCCGACAAAGGCGGAATCGGTCGTGAGATAGATATACCCCGCGGCTGCGACAGATCAGAGACCCGTCCAGCGACTGGGCGGCCACACGGTCACGAACGCCCTGCCGATGACTTCCGACTCCGAGATCGTCCCAAACCGGCGGCTGTCCTGACTCTGATTGCGATTGTCTCCCATGACGAACAGATGGCCCTCCGGCACGGTCACGGGCCCAAAAGCTCCCATCCGGGTGCCTTCATTGAGATATGGCTCATCGATCGACGCCCCGTCGATGAAGACCTGGTTCTGCCGGATCTCGATGGTCTCGCCGCCCACGGCCACCACCCGCTTGATGAAGTCCTTGCTCTCGTCCTTGGGGTAGACGAAGACCACGACCTCGCCGCGGTCGACCCTGCCCCAGGTGAGGAACTTGGATTTCTCCATGGGGATGCGCAGGTAGGTGGCCAGCGGCACCCTCAGCCCATAGATGAACTTGTTGACGAAGATGTGGTCGCCTACCTCCAGAGTGGGGAACATGGACGGGCTTGGGATCTTGAACGCCTCCACCACGAAGGCCCTCAACAGCAG
>JABMPV010000439.1 GCA_013202595.1 bacterium | reverse complement strand
TCCGGTGCCCACATGACCCTGTTCCCCCGGGTGGTCGACCTGCTGGCCGAGCGTGGTGCGGATGACATCCAGGTCTTCGGTGGAGGCATCATCCCCGCCGACGACATCCCCGTTCTGATCGAGCGGGGCCTGACCGGCATCTTCACGCCGGGTACGCCGCTCTCCGACGTGGTGGCCTGGGTGGACGAGAACATCCCAGCAAGCTGAGGAAGGACGCTCGTGGATCTCTTCGAGTACCAAGGGAAATCGCTGTTCGCCCGCGTCGGCGTACCGGTTCCCGAAGGCCGGATCGCCACCACCCCCGCCGAGGCCAGATCGGCCGCGCAGGATCTGGGCGGATCAGTGGTCGTCAAGGCACAGGTCCAGGTCGGCGGTCGTGGCAAGGCAGGCGGCATCAAGATGGCAGCAGATCACCATGAGGCCGAGGCGCTGGCGGCAGAGATTCTGGGGATGGACATCAAGGGGCACACCGTCAATTCGGTGTGGGTGGAGCAGGCGACCGAGATCGCCGCTGAGTGGTACCTCTCGTTCACCCTCGACAGGGGAGCCAAGCGCCACATGGCCATGTGCAGCGCCAGGGGCGGCATGGACATCGAGGGCGTCGCCGCCGAGGATCCCGATGCTGTGGTGAGGCTGCACATCGATCCCGTGGTGGGTATGGCCAACTGGCAGGCGATGGAACTGGTCTACAGGGCCAAGCTGGACCGGGGGGCTGCGCGCAAGGCGGCGGCCGCGGTCCGGGCTCTCTACGGGGCGTTCGTCGAATTGGACTGCGATCTCGTCGAGGTGAACCCGCTCATCCTGACGGCGGACGGCGATGTCATGGCGCTCGACTCAAAGGTTTCGCTCGACACGAGCGCCTTCTTCAGGCATCCCGACTTCCCCGCGTTTCGTGAGGCCTTCGACGAGGATCCGCTGGAGCAGATGGCCAGAGAGCGCGGGCTCAACTTCATCAAGCTGGAGGGCTCGGTCGGCATCATCGGCAATGGTGCGGGCCTGGTCATGTCGACGCTGGATGTGGTGTCGCTGGTCGGCGGTGCTGCATCCAACTTCCTGGATGTCGGGGGCGGTGCGGGCGCCGACACCATCACCAATGCGCTGGAGGTCCTCACCAAGGATCCGACGGTGCGGTCGGTGCTCATCAACATCTTCGGGGGGATCACCAGGTGCGACCTGGTGGCCCAGGGCATCGTGGAGGCTCTCGCCGGCCTCGACCTCCCGTGGCCGCTCGTCGTGCGTCTCGACGGCACAAACGCGGTGGAGGGCAGGGCGATCCTTGCGGATGCTGCGAGCGACAAGGTGATTCCGGCGGCCACGATGCTCGAAGCAGCAGAGAAGGCCGTCGAGTTGGCAGGAGGCAACTGATGGCGATCTTCATCGACACGTCGACCCGATTGCTCGTCCAGGGCCTCACCGGCCGTGAGGGCGGGTTCCATGCCTTCCGCAACCGTGACTACGGCACCAATCTCGTGGCAGGCGTCACACCGGGGAAGGGCGGGACCGACGTCTCCGGCGTCCCCGTGTTCGACACCGTCAGCGAGGCGGTCGCAGCCACCGGGGCCAACACCGTGATGACGTTCGTGCCGCCACCCTTTGCTGCCGATGCGGTGCTCGAGGCCGCGGCATCTGACGGGATCGATCTGATCGTCTGCATCACAGAGGGCATCCCGGCCCAGGATGAGGCCAGGATGTTCAACTACATCAAGCAGACGTCCGATGTCGCGCTGCTCGGCCCCAACTGCCCCGGCGTCATCTCGCCCGGGAAGGCAAGCGTCGGGATCATGCCCCATGAGATCACTCTCGAGGGCAGGGTCGGCGTCGTGTCACGTTCGGGCACGCTGACGTATCAGGCGGTCCACGAGCTGACGACCCGCGACATCGGCCAGTCCACCTGCGTCGGCATCGGAGGCGACCCTGTTCCCGGCACCTCGTTCGTCGACTGCCTGGAGCGGTTCCAGGCCGATGACGAGACCGAGGCCATCGTGCTGATCGGCGAGATCGGCGGGGACGCAGAAGAGCAGGCGGCAGTCTTCATCTCCGAGACGGTGACCAAGCCGGTCGTCGCCTACATCGCAGGGTTCACTGCGCCTCCCGGCAAGAAGATGGGCCACGCCGGAGCCATCATCAGCGGCTCCTCGGGTACGGCCATCGCCAAGCAGGAGGCCCTCGAAGCCGTCGGTGTGACCGTGGTCACCTATCCGACTCAGATCGGCGAGGCGGTAGCCGCCCTGCTGTAGCGGCGGCTGTGCCATCGGAGGCGGTTTGTGCCGGCACCGGTGGTGTCGGGCGACGCCCCGGGATGTGTCTACCCTCGGTGCCATGACGCGCACGTTCCCATCTTCCTGGCCGACCGCCAGCACGATGCTCATCGGACTGGCCGGTGGGTCGGGCTCCGGCAAGACCACCATTGCCAGGACCGTCGTCGAGGCGATCGGGCGTGATGACGTCGGGCTCATCCAGCACGATGCGTACTACCGCGACCAGACCGACCTGCCCCTCGAGGAGCGATCCAAGGTCAACTACGACCACCCCGACTCCCTCGAGACCCCCCTCCTGGTGGCTCATCTGCAGGAGCTACTCGCAGGACGGTCGATCGAGCGGCCCCGGTACGACTTCGGCGTCCACAACCGGGCTCCCGAGACGGTTCGCATCGATCCGATGCCGGTGACGATCGTCGAGGGGATCCTGGTGTTGTACGAACCCGAGCTCCGCAAGCTGTTCGACTTGAAGATCTATGTCGACACCGATGCCGACCTGCGTCTCGCCAGGCGCTGGGAGCGCGACATCAAGGAGCGTGGCCGTTCCTTCGACTCGGTTCGCGATCAGTATCTGGCCACGGTCCGGCCCATGCACCTGCAGTTCGTCGAGCAGTCGAAGCGGTACGCCGACATCGTCATCCCTGAGGGCTACAACCTCGGAGCCGTCGGCACGGTCGTGTCGATGATCCGAGAGGTCCTGCGTTCTCGCTGAGCCATGGAGCGCGTGGTCGTCATCGGTGTGACCGGCGCAGGTAAGACGACCGTCGCCCGCCGGTTGTGTGAGATCCTCGATGCACCGCATGTCGAGATCGACGCGCTGAACTGGCAGGACGGCTGGGTCGACACGGTGGGGACTCCGGAGTTCGAGGATCGGGTACGCGAGGCCGTTTCGGGTGACAGGTGGGTGGTCGACGGCAATTACGAGCGAACCCGATCCCTGACCTGGCCGAGGGCCGACACCATCGTCTGGCTCGACCTGCCCTTCCGCACGGCGTTGGCCAGACTCCTCAGGCGCACCTCGAGGCGGATCAGGACCGGAGAGACACTGTGGGGCACGACCAATCGCGAATCGTTCCGCGGGTCATTCCTGTCGAAGGATTCCATCTTCCTGTGGCAGCTGAAGACCTACCGGCGCAAGCGCAGGGCGTACCCCGAACTGCTCGCCGACCCCGCTTTCGGCCACCTCACGACGCATCGCCTGCGGTCACCAGTGGCGGTCGCCGAGTTTCTGGAGGAGGTCGGCCGGGGTTGAACGTATCGACCCTATCCTCCGGCCGGTGAAGGCCGCCATCCTCGCATCGGGATCGGGTTCGAACCTGCAGGCGATCATCGACGCGGCGGCCACCGACGACGGGTTCGGGGTGGATCTCGCGCTGGTGATCTCAGATCGTCCGTCGGTACGGGCACTGGAGCGGGCGGCGGATGCGGGCATACCTTCGGTCGTGATCCCCTGGGGCGGAGACCGTCATGCGTTCACCCATGAGATCTGCGAGGCCATCGCCGATACCGGGTGCGAGATCGTGGTCATGGCCGGCTTCATGAGGATCCTCGGCCCCGAGGCCATCGACCGTTTCCCCAACCGGATCCTCAATGTCCATCCCGCTCTTCTGCCGGCGTTCCCCGGTGGGCACGCCGTTCGTGATGCGCTGGCCCACGGTGCCAAGGTGACCGGCGTCACCGTGCACTTCGTCGACGAGGAGGTCGATCACGGGCCGATCGTCTCCCAGGCGGCCGTCGAGATCGCAGCCGACGACGACGAGCAATCGCTGCATGCCCGGATCCAGGCCGAGGAGCACCGGCTGTTCCCGGCAGCGGTCAAGGCTCTGGGGAGAGGTTCACTGACTGTCGAGGGCCGTACGGTCCGCTGGAGAGAGACATGACAAGAATCCCGGTACGGAGAGCGATCATCTCGGTCGCCGACAAGACCGGTCTGCTGCCGTTTGCGCGCAGGCTCTCGTCCGCCGGGGTCGAGATCGTGTCGTCGGGAGGCACCGCCGATGCGCTCGAAGCCGATGGCGTCGCAGTGACGAGGATCTCAGAGGTGACCGGGTTCCGCGACGTCCTCGGAGGGAGGGTCAAGACACTCCACCCCTCTGTGCACGGAGCGATACTCGCCGATCCGACCAATCCGGGGCACGTCGCCGATCTCGAGGGCCTTGGCGTGGATCCCGTCCAACTGGTCGTGGTCAACCTCTATCCATTCGTCGAGACGATCTCCCGGCCAGGGGTCACCCTCGCCCAGGCGATCGAGCAGATCGACATCGGAGGCCCGACGATGATCCGGGCTGCTGCCAAGAATCATGCCGCCGTCGGCGTGGTCGTGGGCCCCGACCAGTACGCGGGAGTGGCCGACGCCGTCGAACAGGGCGGACTCGATGCCGAGCACCGCAGGACGCTCGCCCGGGAGGCCTTCTTCCACACGGCTGCCTACGACGCGGCCATCGTCGGATACCTCGAAGGCGATCTCGGAGAGCGCATGGTGGTGGCGCTCGAGCGCGATGACCTGCTCCGGTACGGCGAGAACCCTCACCAGGCGGCTGCGTCCTATCGGGTGGCCTCCGGCGGCGGATGGTGGACCAGGGCACGGCAGATCCAGGGAAAGGCCATGTCCTACAACAACCTGGCGGATGCCGAGGCTGCGTGGCGGCTGGCCAACGACCTCAGCGGCGCGGCGGCGGTCGTGGTCAAGCACATGAACCCGTGCGGCGCTGCCGAGGCCGATGGGACGTTCAATGCGTTCTCTGCTGCGTGGGACTGCGATCCGCTGTCCGCATTCGGCGGCGTGATCGCCCTTCGAGAGGAACTCGACGAGGCAACGGCACGGGCGCTCGCCGATCGGTTCGTCGAGGTGGTGATCGCACCATCCCTGGCGCCCGGTACCGCCGAGATCCTGGCTCTCCGCCCCGCCTTGCGAGTGCTGGAAGCTCCCGTCCCCGATGGCGGCGATCTGGACATGAGGAGGGTGGACGGCGGAATGCTCGTCCAGGAGCGCGACGTCGTCGATTCCGATCCTGCAACTTGGGAACTGGTTGCCGGCCCGCAGCCCGCTCCGGGGGTGCTGGACGACCTCAGGTTCGCCTGGGCGGTGACAGCACACACCCGGTCGAATGCGATTGTGGTGTCACATGGACTGCAAGCGGTCGGCGTGGGGGCCGGCGACCAGAGCAGGGTGGGGGCGGCCGAACGCGCATTGGCGCGAGCAGGAGACAGGGCGTCGGGAGGCGTAGCAGCGAGCGACGCCTTCTTCCCCTTCCGGGATGGTCTCGATGTGCTGGCCGATGCCGGTATCACGGCCATCGTGGAACCTGGCGGGTCTCGCAAAGACGACGAAGTGATCGATGCGGCGGAGGAGCGGGAAATCTCCCTGTTCTTCGCCGGGAGGAGGCATTTCAGACATTGACTGCTCAGATTCTCTCTGGCAAGGAAGTGGCGGCGGCCGTGAGGGCCGAGGTGGCGCAGCGCGTCGCTGCGCTGAGCGAGCGCGGCGTCGGCGTGGGCCTGGCGACGGTGCTGGTTGGTGACGATCCGGCCTCACAGATCTACGTCCGCAGCAAGCACAAGGCGGCCGAAGCCGCGGGTATGGCCTCGTTCGATCACCATCTGCCAGATGACGCCACGCAGGAGGATGTGGCGAGCCTGGTGGCGCGCCTCAACGAGGATCCAGCCATCGACGGGTACATCGTCCAACTGCCCCTTCCCGACCACCTCGACCCCCAGCCCGTACTGGACCTCATGGACCCGGCGAAGGATGCCGACGGCCTCCACCCGGTCAACCTCGGGAGGCTCATGCTGGGGCGTGATGCCATCAGGCCGGCGACGCCGTCGGGAATCATGCGAATCCTGGGGTACTACGGAATCGGGACGGCGGGAGCGTTCGTCGTCGTGGTCGGGCGGTCGTTCCTGGTCGGGCGGCCCCTCGCAGTCATGCTCGGACTCAAGGGGACCGACGCAACTGTCGTGCTGGCCCACAGCAGGACACCGGACCTGATCGAATTGACGGCCAAGGCCGACATCCTGGTGGCAGCCGTCGGAGTCCCCGGCATCATCACCAGGCGCCATGTGAAGCCGGGAGCGACGGTGATCGACGTCGGAACCAACCGCACGGAAGCCGGTCTGGTCGGCGACGTGGCCTTCGATGAGGTCTCACAGGTCGCCGGAGCCATCACGCCGGTTCCTGGCGGAGTCGGGCCGATGACGATCGCCAGTCTGCTGGCCAACACGGTGCAGGCAGCCGAGGTGCGAGCAGGCGGCTGACGCGGCGTTCGGGGTGCTGTGACCGGGTGGTGCTAGTTGCCGAGGAATCGGTCGCGGTCGACGGCGACTCGCACCACCATGCCCCGTCCGATGGCCCGCTGATCGTCGGTCGCCTCGATGCTGAAGGTGAGGGTTCTGCCTTCGACCCGCGTGAGCACGGCACGGGCGTTGACCGTGGCTCCGATGTGAGTGGGGGCGAGATGCTCGAAATCCACCCTCGAGCCGACACTCGTCATCCCGGCGGGCATATCCCCGGCCACCGCGGCGACGGTGGCCTCCTCACACAGGGCGATCAGGCGCGGAGTGGCCAGGACGGGGACGTCTCCGGATCCGGCGGCGATCGCCGTGTCGGCTTCGGTGACCACCAATTCGACATCGGCTGAGGTTCCCGGTGAAATCGGCATGATCCGGCAAGGTAGCCGTCCCCGGGCGACGAGGCTGGCTTCTCCTGCGATAATTACCCGACCGAACCCGATTCTCGAGGAGCATCGATGCCGTCTGTCATCACGATGGGGCCCGGAGGCCTCGACGTACCCGACGATCCGATCGTCCCCTTCATCGAAGGCGATGGCATTGGACCCGACATCTGGGCGGCGTCGGTCTCCGTGTTCGATGCTGCAGTCGAGAATGCCTACGGCGGGGCGCGTTCGATCACCTGGTCCGAGGTGCTTGCCGGCCAGAAGGCCTTCGACGAGACGGGGGAGTGGCTCCCCGCCGAGACGATCGAGTCGTTCGACAAGCATCTCGTGGGCATCAAGGGACCGCTCACCACTCCGATCGGCGGCGGCATCAGAAGCCTCAATGTCGCCATCCGTCAGATCATGGACCTCTACGCCTGCGTGCGGCCCGTCCGCTGGTACCAGGGGGTTCCCTCGCCCGTGAAGCACCCCGAGCACATCGACATGGTGATCTTCCGGGAGAACACAGAAGACGTATATGCCGGCAAGGAACTGGAGGCCGGTTCGCCCGGCGCCGCGCGGCTGCTGGAGTTCCTCGAGGCCGAGTTCGGGTGGGACATCAGGCCCGACAGCGGTCTCGGCATCAAGCCCATCTCGGAGACGGGGTCCAAGCGCCTCGTCAGGGCGGCCATGCGGTACGCGCTCGACAACGGGCGTCGGTCGATGACGCTGGTCCACAAGGGCAACATCATGAAGTTCACCGAGGGGGCGTTCCGCTCGTGGGGCTACGAGCTGGTCAAAGACGAGTTCTCGGATGTAGCGGTGTCCTGGGATGACTGCGGTGGCGACCCGGGCGACCGGATGCTCGTCAAGGACTCCATCGCAGATGCGTTCTTGCAGCAGATCCTGACCAGGGGCAACGAGTACGACGTCATCGCGACGATGAACCTCAATGGCGATTATGTCTCCGACGCGCTCGCGGCCCAGGTCGGCGGCATCGGCATCGCTCCGGGCGGGAACATCAACTACGACACGGGTCATGCCGTGTTCGAGGCCACCCACGGCACAGCGCCCAAGTACACGGGCCAGGACAAGGTGAATCCGGGGTCGGTGATCCTGTCGGGCGTCATGATGCTGCGGTACATGGGGTGGAACGACGCAGCCGACCTCATCGAGGCCGGACTCGAGGCCGCCATCGCCGATCAGATCGTCACCTACGATTTCGCCAGGCTGATGGAGAGCGCCACGGAGGTGCGGACCTCGGAGTTCGGCAGGGCGATCATCGAACGCATGTGAGGCGCCGGGGATTTCGGCCCCCGATAGAGGCTCCGGGTCTCAGAGCACGCTCGAATCGGATCGCCCCGGGGATCAGGACCCGTGACCAACCCGGTCTCACTAGCCTGATCCCGGCAGCGATACCTGGAGGCCTCATGAGCAAGGTGACCGTCGTCGGGGCGGGCAAATACGGATCGACGACCGCACAACGCATCGCGGCGATGGACATTGTCGACGAAGTGGTCATGACCGATATCGTGGAAGGGCTGCCCCAGGGGCTTGCGCTGGATATGAACCAGTCGCGGCCTCTCGAGGGCTACCGGACCATCGTGACGGGAACCAACGATTACGCGGACACGGCAGACAGCGACGTGGTGGTCATCACCGCCGGGCTGCCTCGCAAGCCGGGGATGACCCGGATGGACCTCCTCGAGGTCAACGCCAAGATCGTCAAGGACGTGGTCGAGAGGATCATGGAGCACTCGGCGAACCCGGTCCTCATCGTGGTCACGAACCCGCTCGATCACATGACGACCCTGGCCGCAGATGTCTCGGGCCTTCCGAGGGCCCGGGTCATGGGTCAGGCCGGCAACCTCGACTCGGCGCGGTTCATCCACTTCATCTCTGAGGCGGCCGACGCCGACGTTCTGGCAATCGAGGCCCTGACGCTCGGGAGCCACGGTGAGACCATGGTCCCTGTTCCGTCGCAGTGCTCGGTGGCCGGCAAGCCGCTGACCGATGTGCTCGACGCTGCAACCATCGACGCCCTGGTCGACAGGACCCGCAAGGGCGGCGCCGAGATCGTCGGCCTGCTCAAGAC
>JABMPV010000438.1 GCA_013202595.1 bacterium | reverse complement strand
GATGACGCCCCTGCCTCGCCCTGAACATCGCCAACGTTCCTGGCCAGAGCACTAGCACCGGCGGGTCATGCGGAGCGGTGCGGCTGAGTCCGCTACCGGAGCGCTATCCGCCGAACACGACCAGATCATCCCGATGGATGACTTCCCCACCGGCCTCATCGCTGTGCCGGCCTGCAGCAGCCCGGACCTCGGCCGCCGTGAACCGTGACCTGCCCTTGGCAATCAGGGTGCCGGCGAGATAGCGCACTTCGACAGCCGCTCCTGCAGCGAAGTCACCTTCGACGGCCGTGACCCCGGCGGGGAGGAGCGACCGGCCACGGGCAACGATTGCCCTGGCGGCGCCGGAGTCGACGACAACAGTGCCCGACGATGGCAGCCCAAAGGCGATCCACAGCTTTCGCGCAGACAGGCCGGAAGGATGCGGTTCCACCCACGTTCCCACCTGGCCGCCCGATACCGCCGCCATGAGGACACCCGGATCGCCGGCAGGTGCGATCACAGTGGGCACACCAGACCATGCCGCCATCCTGGCCGCCGCAATCTTGGTTCCAACGCCGCCCGACCCCATTGGCCCCGAACCACCGACGGCGACCTGATCGAGCACACCGTCTGTATGGCGCACGGCGTCGATAAGGGCGGCCGAATCGTCGAACCTGGGGTCGCCCGACAGCAAGCCCGGAGTATCCGTGAGGATGACCAGCATTGCGGCGCCGACGAGATGGGCGACCACGGCGGCCAATCGATCGTTGTCACCAAGCCGCAACTCGTCGACGACCACCGTGTCGTTCTCATTGACCACCGGGATGACCCCGAGGTTCAGCAGCCTCATGAAGGCGTTGCGGGCATGCAGATACTGCTCGCGCTGAGCGAGCACATCCCTGGTCAGCAGCACCTGCCCGCACACGAGATCGCGTGCTGCGAACAGAGCCGTGTAGCGCTCCATCAGCCTCCCCTGGCCGACCGCCGCCGCCGCCTGGAGGCCCGGAATGTCGACCGGCCTCGAATCGAGGCCCAGCGCCGGAAGTCCTGCTGCAACGGCGCCGGAGGACACCAGCACGACCTGGCGGCCACCGTCACGAATGCTCGCCACCTGAGCGGCCACGAGCGCCACACCGTCGTCTGAGAGGCCACCGGAGGGATGGGTGAGGCTCGACGACCCGATCTTCACGACGATCGGGCCCCCGGCTGCCGGCCGCCTCACAGCCAGTCCTCTTCGTCTCCGTTGGCTTCGCCCTCACCCGGGTCGGGCCTGAACTCGAAGGCGAGGTCGCCGATCCGAACATCGTCGCCGGGCACGGCGCCCGCATCGCGCAGCGCCTGGTCCACTCCGGCGTCGGCGAGGCGTCGTGCGGCGAGATCCGCCGTCTCCGGCTTGGTCAGATCGTCGAGGCCCACCGCACGAACGGCTGCCTTCCCGGCGACCACCCACTCGTCTCCGTCGCGCTCCACCGTGAAACCCGGTGGTGCCGGCCGATGGAGCACCCAACCCCTTCTTTCCGGTGAGGCCCTCACCGCCTCACCAACGGCGTCTGCGACGGCATGCATCAGCGCATCGAGTCCGGTGCCGGCATACGCCGAGATCAGATGGACCTCGGCGTCGATGACCTCGGCGACCCTTCCGGCATCCTCCGCAGCATCCGGGAGGTCGATCTTGTTGACTGCGACCACCCGGGGCCGGGCGCCCAGATCGCTCTCGTGCCGATCGAGTTCCTCGAGCAAGATGCGGTACTGCTCCAGCACGGGTGTGTCCTGCAGCGACGAAGGGTCGAGCAAGATGACGAGAGCCCTCGAACGCTCGGCGTGGCGAAGGAACGCCGTACCGAGGCCCCGGCCGGAGGCAGCACCCTCGATGAGCCCGGGAATGTCGGCGAGGACGAACTCACGCTCGTCGATGGAGACGACCCCCAGGTTCGGCTCGAGCGTGGTGAAGGGGTAGTCGGCGATCTTCGGCTTGGCGGCAGACACTCGTGAGATCAGCGTGCTCTTCCCGGCGTTGGGGAAACCGATGAGTGCGGCGT
>JABMPV010000437.1 GCA_013202595.1 bacterium | reverse complement strand
TCAACCGGCGCCTCGTCGGCAGCCTCAGCGGCGGCTTCTTCGACTTCTACGGCCGCATCCTCGACCGGCGCCTCGTCGACGGCCTCGATGGCCTCGACTTCTTCCTCGCCGTCGCCGACATCTTCAACGGCTTCGGTGACATCTTCAACCGACGCTTCGTCGGCAGCCTCGTCGGCTTCGACGGCGATCTCGTCGACCGGCGCAGCGACCGCAGCCTCCTCGACCGGCGCCTCGACCTCTTCGACGTCGAGTCCGAAGAACTCGCTCTCCGACACGATGTCGATGCGATACCCGCTGAGCCGGGCGGCGAGACGGGCGTTCTGGCCCTCCTTGCCGATGGCGAGCGACAACTGGTGATCGGGGACGACGACCTGGGCCTGGGGCCCGTTCTCGCCGCTGTCGTCGAGATTCACCTGGCGAACCTTCGCCGGGCTCAGCGCCTCGGCGATGAACTGGCGAAGATCGTCACGCCACTCGACGATGTCGACTTTCTCGCCCCGCAACTCGTTGACGACCTGGCGCACCCGGGAGCCCCGGGAGCCGACGCAGGCGCCGACGGGATCGACATTCGAGTCGTTGGATGCCACGGCGATCTTGGTGCGGTGGCCGGCGTCGCGAGCGATGCCCTTGATCTCCACGGTGCCGTCGACCAGTTCGGGCACCTCGAGCTCGAACAGCCTGCGGATGAAGTCGGGATGGCTGCGGCTGACGACGATCGGTGCGCCCTTGGACTCTTCGCGGACCTCGAGCACCAGCGCCTTGACTCGTGCGCCGCGCTCGAGCCGCTCGTAGGGGATGCGCTCGGAACCGGGCATGACGGCTTCGGCATTACCGAGGTCGAGCATCAGTGTGCGATGATCGGCCTGCTGGACGATGCCGGTGACCAGATCGCCCTCACGGTCGTGATACAACTCGAACACCTGGGCTCGCTTGGCGTCGCGCAGCCTCTGGACGATGACCTGCTTCGCAGTCTGAGCTGCGATGCGCCCGAAACTATCGGCATCGGGAGTGTCCTCCCACTCTCTGACGACGTTGCCGTCCTCATCGAGTTCCTGCCCGTACACATGGATCTCGCCGGTGTCGGGATCGATGGTGACCCGGGCCTCCTCAGCGGCGCCGGCAGTGCGTTTGTAGGCCGCGACGAACGCGTTGGCCAGAGCGTCCAGGATCATCTCCGCAGACACGCCCTTGTCGCGCTCCAGCGCCTCCAGCTCGTTCATGAACTCCAGCTTCACGGCACTACCTCACTTACGACCGGGCTTCGGGGCACCATCCCAGCGGTACACAGTGCGAGCCCGGGCAACAGACCCGAGCGGGATGGTCCGCACTGCGTCGTCCACCCGTATCGCGAGATCCCCCTCGGTGGCACCGTCGAGGATCCCCTTGTGGGTGGTGGAGCCGTCGACCGGCTCTCTGGTGGTAACGGACACTTCGCTGCCGACTGCCTTGCTGAAGTGAGAAGGCCTGCGCAACTCGCGCTCGAGACCGGGCGAAGACACCTCGAGCGTGTAGGCACCCTGGATCGGATCCGATTCGTCGAGAAGCCGGGCCAAACCCCTGCTCAGCGCTGCGATCCGGTCCACCCCGACGCCCTCATCGGCATCGACGGTGACGCGCACGATCCGGCCGCCTGAGCGGCCGGTCACGGCCAGGTCGTCGAGTTCGACGCCCTCAGCTTCTAGATACGGCTCCATGGTGGTCCAGAGCCGCTCTGCAACGTCGGTCAAACCGGGTTCACCTCACAACAAATGAGGCGGGCAACCGGGCGCCCACCTCGATGCGTCCATCAATTGGTGGCCGGAGTATACCAGCGCGCGTAGAACCAGGCCGGGACCCCATCGGGCCTCGGACTGGCGCCCCTGAGCCTCAGAAACGCTCGGTCGTGACCGCCGAAGCGACATGCGCTGCGGCTTCCTCCAGGGCAATCCGGGCGACGTCTCCGCCACTCCGCCGGACCACCTCGACGATGCCTTCGGCGAGCCCGCGAGGACCCACCGTGATCCGGTAGGGGATGCCCACCAGTTCGGCGTCGGCGAACTTGACACCGGGGCGCTCGTTCCGATCGTCGATGATGACATCGATTCCGGCCTCGAGCAGGCCCCGATAGATCTCTTCTGCAGCCGCCATCGACGGCTCATCTGCAATCTTGACGACGGTGATCACCGCTTCGTACGGTGCCAGATTGACGGGCCAGACGATGCCCGATTCGTCGTGTGAGTTCTCGACGACCGCAGCCATGTTTCGACCGATGCCGATGCCGTACGAACCCATGACGATCGGCTTCTCCTTGCCATCTGCATCCAGCACGCTCGCACCGAGGGGCACCGAGTAGTAGGTGCCCAGCTTGAAGATGTGGCCGATCTCGATGGTGCGCTCGAGGGCGAGGACACCGTCGCAGTCCGGGCATCGCTCCCCTTCGGTGACGGCCCGCACGTCGAGCCAGCGCCCGACGGCGATGTCGCGGCCGATGTCGACTCCCCGAACGTGCCAGTCGTCCTCGTTGGCCCCCGTGATCATGTTCGAGCGCCCCTCGAGGGCAGGGTCGGCGACGACGGGGAGATGGGTGACACCAACCGCACCGAGGCTTCCGGGCATCGCACCGAGCGCCTCCTGGATCTCCTCGGGATGTGCGGGCCTGATGTGCTCGGTCCCGAACCCGTCGATCAGTTTCTGTTCCTGCACGTCGTGATCGCCCCTCACCAGCACGAGGGTGAGTTGTCCGTCGACGATGTAGGCGAGGCTCTTGATCTGGCGGTCTGCAGAGGCGAACTCGAACGCAGCGGCCAACTGGGCGATGGTGCGGATATCCGGAGTGGCCACCCGCTCGATGTCGCCCTCCCACGGCTCATCCGTCGCCACAGGGACCCGGGATGTCGCCCGCTCGAGGTTGGCGGCGTAGTCGCAGGACGAGCAGACGGCGATGATGTCCTCACCTGCAGAGCTCTCCACCATGAACTCGATCGATTCCGAGCCGCCCATCGAACCGGATGATGCGGCGACGGGGATGACCGACATCCCGAGACGCTCGAAGATGCGGACGTAGGCCGCACGATGGCGCTGGAACTGGACGTCGAGACCGGCCTCGTCGATGTCGAAGGAGTACGAGTCCTTCATGACGAACTCGCGGACCCGCAACAGACCGGACTTGGGCCGAGCCTCATCGCGGAACTTGGTCTGGAAGTGGTACCACATCTGCGGCAGTTGCTTGTAGGACGACAGCTCCGAGGCCACGAACGCAAAGATCTCCTCGTGGGTCATGGCCAACAACAGATCGGTGTCCTTGCGGTCCTTGAACTTGACGAGGATGCCCTCGACATTGTCCCAGCGGCCGGTCTTCTTCCAGATCTCGCCGGGGTGGACCACGGGCAGTTCGAATTCCTGGCCGTCGATCGCATTCATCTCGTCGCGGATGATCTGGGTGATCTTGTCGGCCACCCGCTTGCCGAGGGGCAGCAGCGAGTACGAACCCGCCATCAGCTGGCGGATGAAGCCCCCGCGAACGAGGAGCTTGTGGCTGACGGCCTCGGCATCTGCGGGGTCGTCGCGCAAGGTGGGGATGAAGGCCTGGGACCAGCGCATGGGGACCGCCGGGAGGATAGCGGGTAGACGTCGGGCCCCGGCGGCCCCGCCATCAGGCGTCGTCGCTCGCCTGCCTGCTGTCGGTCGAATCCCGGATCGTCCCGGTGATCGTGAAGCCCGCCGAGGTAGAGATGGGCTCGGACGGGGTGTTGCCCTCCGTGATCCAGGCCGTCACCCGGGGCACACCCGAGTGGCCATCGACTCGATGCTCAGCCCGACCGGGTACGCAGCTATGCCCATCCCCTTGCAGTCCGCCGCCGTCATCACATAGGCGATGAACCCGCCCGCTTCGCCGTCGCCAGACGCCAGGGAGGCCGACACGATGCGGGCGCCTCCGGTGGCCACGAACGAGTGCTCCAGGGCGCCGGGCTCGGACAGATACCCGGCTACCTCGCGGCGGGCGTCGTCCAGCGTCTCACCGTGGTGGTCGATCGTTCCTCGATACGCAGGGCCCATGAGGAGGGCCAGAGCTTCGGCGTCCTCGACTGTGGGCTGTCGCACGTCGATTCCCTCGGGCGCGGGTACTCCGGCTCTCTGTGTCCGGGGGTCTGCCCGGTGGCCGTGGCGGACCACGTTCATACGGGCTCGCCCTCCTCCATCGGGGCTGATGCCATGAGCCCCGTGACACCGGCGAGCAGCAGGGCCGGGCCGGCCGTCAGCAAGACGATCGCCACCACTCCCCCGCCGCCTGCGAGCAGCACGCCGATGATCGATGCCGCTGCACCGATCGACCCGATGGTCATCCAGCCCGCGGCAGTCCATCCGGGACGGATCCGCTGCTCGAGAACGGGCACCACCCACACCGCCAGCAGCGCCAGCGGCCCGCCGACGAAAGCGAGGATCGCGTTCTCTATCGCCCTCGGCGCAAACGTGCACTCCGCGTCACCGATGCAACTCGACACCCGGAGGATCACGATCGCCCACACGACGATCACCACGAGGGTGACCGTCACCTGGAGTGCACGGACACCCGGCTGCCGACGTCGATCAATCATGGCCAACATGCTGCCACGCCAACCCCGCCGAACCCAGGCGCGCTATTCGGGCCCGCTGCCTGCCCGGCCCGGGCCAGGAGGTCGTCAGAAGGCCATGATCGGCTCTCCGGCACAGTGCGCAACAAGAAAGCTGTTGACATCGTCGATCGGGTGTGCAACGCTGCCGTCGGCCGTAACCCCCCTTTCGGGGCGTTGCGGCTATTTTCGTCCTCCGCCGATGGATGTGAACCCGAGAACGAACGGACACCAGTGATGAGATCGCAACCGAGTACAGGACGATGGCAGGTGAGGGCGGCCGGTACGCGCTCAACCTCGCACCGCCCCAGCGGGCGCATCGCCGGCACTTCATGCCGGGCACATCGCTACCTCGACCCCATGGCTCCATCTCCCTCGGAGGTGTCGATCTGAACGACGACATCTCGATCGACTGGATGGAGCCGCCCACCGGGCGGCTTTTCTGTTGCCCCGATCAGTCCACCGGCCGGACCACCGGCCCCGAGCGCACCTTGACAACTGCAGAAAGATCGCATCGATTGTGGGGAGTTCGCCGCTCCCCACCCGGTGGAACCATGGACGCACCGAAGCCGGTCGCGACCCACATAGTTACGGCCAATAACAGGTCGAGGAGGCCGAGGCTGCCGAAACGGTTCCACCCATGCCCTGGATGCTCGACGGACGAGCACCGGCTTGCGAAGCCGGAGGATGCAGGTTCGAATCCTGCCCGGGGCACCCACGGGAGTGTGGCGCAGCGGCAGCGCACCTGTCTGATCGAGCGAGTCCGGATCGGGCACCCGGAGGTACCGGTTGGAGTCCGGCCGATCACCCCACTGGGGGACGCCTGGAGGCGCGACGGGTCTCATGAGCCCGGTGCGGCGGTTCGATTCCGCCCTTCCAGACCGAGGGCGACGGGCAGGGCCCGGGCCGGCCTCCAAGACCGGCCGTGCGAGGTTCGATTCCTCGGTCGCCTGCCCAGCGCTCGCGGATGGATCACGGATCCGTCTCCGGGCACTCCAGGCCGAAGTAGCTCCAACGGCAGAGCGGCTGCCTCGTAAGCAGCAGGATCCGGTTCGATTCCGGACTTCGGCTCCAGCGGAACGTAGCGCAGCGTGGTCAGCGCGCCGGCTTCGGGAGCCGGGGGTCGCAGGTTCGAATCCTGCCGTTCCGACCGGCGTCGCCAGGCGCACGGGGCGCAGTAGCTCAACTGGGCAGAGCACCTGGCCGTCGACCAGGAGAGTGCGAGTTCGAATCTCGTCTGCGTCGCGGCTCGATCGTCCATGGGATAGGACGGCAGGTTCTCAACCTGCAGAACCGGGTTCGAGCCCCGGTCGAGCTACGCAGGGTCGGATTGGCGACCGCAGCCGGCTGTAACCCGGTGGCCATCATGGCCTTGGGGGTTCGACTCCTTCCGGCGGTACCGATCCGGCGTAGCTCAATCGGATGAGCAGCTCCCTGTTAATGAGCAGGATGGGGGTTCGAATCCACCGGAAACTACGGAAACACCCCGCTCCAAACGAGATCCTTGGGCGAATCCTTCGCAAACCGCGGGAACCACCCCGCCTACAACTGCCCGGGGGCAATCGGGCGCTGTTCTGCGGCGCACTTGCTGGCCTGGCGGATATCGCCCGTCGATTGTCATCGCGGCGGAGCCTCGGCCCTTCTGTGCGATGATCCGGCAATGGGTGTTTGGTTTGGGAACCTGCGAGTGCGCATCGATCCAGTAGTTGCCGATTCTTCCCGGGCGCTTGTTGTGGAGTTGATCCGGAATCTGATGACGCGTCTTGGCCTTCTTCGGGCCTCCAGGAGGGGCTTCTCGGCGGGGTCTCGCGTGATTGGGGAGTCCTCGATGAGATTGGTGTTCATGCCTCCGACTGGCGATCCGTTCGTTTGGAGTGCGGAGACACCCCCGAGGCGGATAGAAGCCCAGTGGCGAATGGGTAACGCCGTCGGTGGAACACAGTGTGATGCCGGAGCCCATGTGACCAATGGCCCTGGACTCCATCGGACCGCACATGTCACGGTGTCCCGATGGCGAGTAGACGCTTCCTCGTCAGTCTTGCAGCAGCCCTGTTTCTCTTCGTTCACGCTGCTCCGCCAGCGTCGGCGCAGGCCGATGCCGAGGACTTCATCCTCGATGACGCCCAGATCCCTTCCTCTTGGTCCGACAGCGGGACCTACGTCTATCGCGGCTCCGAACTGATCGGATCGGGAATGATCTTCGACACCGAGGCTTACCAGCGTCGGCTGGTCGACGTCGGGTTCGAGAGCGCCATCCAACAGGACTACTCGACCCCCGAGGGCTACAAGTCGTATCTCGTCCTCGTCTTCGCCGACGAGGACGGCCCCGACGAGTTGATCCGGATCGCTCAGGAGGAGAGCTACGTTTCCGCTGATCCCCTGTGCGGCGGCCCTGCCTGGGTCAACGAGATTCCAGGCGTCGGCCGATCCTTCTTCACCGTCCACGGAGCTGCCGTCTTCGTCGTCGAGACCGACAACCCCGGCGATGCCGACGATGACCCATTTGTCGCTGCACTCTGCCCGCTGATGGTCGACGCAGAAGTCACCACCGGCGATGCGGGCCCGGTGACTCCAACCACCCAGGGGGGAGACACCACCCCGGTGTCGGCCGCACCGTCGAGTGAAGGCAGCGGGTTCCCGTTCGTTCCGGCGCTACTGGCTCTGCTCGGGCTCAGCGGACTCCTCTACCTGTTGCGGCGGCCCCGTCCCACCCCGGCGCTCGGCGGCGTCGCTCCTCCTCCCTCCCCGGCCCCACCGGCCGCCCACCCGCCGACCCCCACCGGGCCCACCCCAGCAGCGCGGCCCCCTGTTTCTCTCGTCGCCCCCCCCGGCCCTCTGATCCTCGCCGCGACCGCCCATGCCATCGACGACCCGCTCCCCGCCCCGCCCGATG
>JABMPV010000436.1 GCA_013202595.1 bacterium | reverse complement strand
GGCCAGGTACTTGCGCTCCGCCTCTCGAATGCCGAGCTTCTCGTAGGTCTCCTTGATGGAATCGGGAACCATGTCCCACGGAGCTGCCTGCTCCTCTGTGGGCTTGATGTAGTAGTAGATGTTGTCGAAGTCGATGGTGTCGAGCATCCCGCCGCCACCCCAGTCGGGGATCGGCTTGCGCAGGAACCGTTGATACGACTTGAGGCGGAAGTCGAGCATCCACTCGGGCTCTTTCTTCATTGCCGACATCTGGCGGATGATCTCTTCGTTCAAACCCCTCTCGGGCTTGAACACGTAGTCGGCTTCGCTGTCGGACCAGCCGAGCTGGTACTTCCCGAGATCGATATCGACGGTCGCCATATGCGGCCTCAACTCCTGAAATTGATTTCCACTACCCGCGTAGTGCAATTGTGGCACGATGCGGTGCACTACTCAACGGACGGGCCACGGTAGTAGGGGCAGAGAGGTCACAGGCCGGAGGAGCGATCTCCTTCGGCCGCAATCCCAACACCTGTGGACGCGGCGATTGGGGCCAACACCCGATCGGTAGCATCGCCAGGGAGCATCGGAGGCTCAACTGGCTGACTCAGAAGCTCCTACATGCCCCTCCTGCGGTGCAATGTACGGCGTCGGCGAGGGCCTGACACGTTGCCCCGCATGTCTCGCCGACCTCGGTAGCGGGATCGGGTCCGACGACGTTCAGATACCCGAGCAAGATGCCGAGCCGCTCGTTGATCTCGAGTCCGATTCGATCTCTGCTTCTCCCACCGTTCCGTACGCCTCAACTCGTTCTCACGCCGCCACCCTGCGCCTGATGTTCACGGTGTGGGCGGCCCTCGCCGGCGCATCGGCAGCGGTCTCGTTCGCCGGGTTCCTGATGACCCGACGTGCTCTCTCCGAACCGTTCGCCTACGACCAGGATCAGCTCCGGGTCTGGGACGTTCGATCTCTTCGGCTCGGCGTGGTCCTCATCGCAGCTTCGCTCATCACAGGGATCCTGTTCGCATCGTGGCTGCTCCGCTCGTACCGGAACGTGCTGGCACTCGGCAGGCCGACGTCCTACCAGCCGCGCTGGGCTGTTCTCGGCTGGCTCATCCCGATCGTGAGCCTGGTGGTTCCCAAGCAGGTCGTGGATGAGACCTGGGAGCAGAGCAACGGCCCGCTGTCGGCCCGCTGGTGGATCCATACGTGGTGGGGATTGTTCCTCTTGACCCAAGTCGTGTCTTCGCTACTGCTGCTCTTTCGCGATCCGAACAGCCTCCAGCAACTCTCGACGGATCTCCTGTTCGACGGGGTGTTATCGGTGACAGACATCGCCGGGGCAACTCTCGCCTTCTGGTTGGTGACCCGTCTGACGGAGATCCAGGAGCAAGAGGCCGGCATCCAACGCTTGACGGAGACTGCGGTCGTATTCCGTCCGCGACGATGGAGACTCGCCCCCCTGGTGGCTCTGCCATTGCTGGGTGTCATCACCCTGGCGATCGTGCTGCCAATCATCCACGAGGCCCCGAGTCGGCCCTCGGCCGTGCCCGAGCATCCGGGGATCTACCAGGGGCATGGCATCGAATTCGACTATCCCGCCGACATGCCTGCCGTCGAGATCGGCATCGACGGAAGACCTGGTGAGATCAGATTCGACGAGGGAAGCGTGCTGCTCGTACAAGACGCCGGAGATGAAATCCTGATCATCAGTTGGTTCCACGCGGCCGAGGCACCTGCCGAGGAGCAGTTGTCGACGATCTTGGCGAATGTCGCCGACAGTATCTTCGAGGGCTACGGACCCGGGAGAATCACCAGAGGCCCCGACGTGTGGCTCGATGACCTCATGTCCACCGAGGATGTGGGCCCCTTCCTCATGAATGTCAGCGGGATCGGGTACCAGGTCGATCGCTTGTGGGTTGCCGGGGCGGCCGGGCACTGCAACGCGACCGACCGCCTCGTCATGGTCGTCGACGTGCACCCGGGGGTGTCGACGGCTCGATCGAGAGTCGAGCAGGTCGTCGCCTCCTTGACATGCTGAGACCGCCGGCAGCACGTCGACAGGGATTGCCGGACGACACTCGTACGAAACATGTGCGCACCTCCCTTAGCAGTAGAAGTCGAGACGAGTCACTGGCGACCAGACCGGCGTGTAGCGTCGGCTGATCGCCACGTTCGTCTCCATCCTGTTCCTGCTGATCCCCACGTTCCTATGGCTCTGGGTGATCGCTCCCGAGTTCGTCGAGCGGTCGTGGGCCCGCCAGCACCTGACGTTCTTCGGTGCGGGGGGTCTGGTTGTTGCCGTTCTTCTCGTAATCTTTGGCCTGCCACGACTGAGCGCCTCAGCCGATCCGATCCCATGGATGGACTGGGTGTGGCCGGCTGCATTCGAGGAAGCCCTGAAGTGGGTTGCCGGCACCGTGGCGATCTGGCGCCTTGGTCGCCCTCGATCGGGCGAGGTGCGCGAGACGATGGTGGCATTTGGGCTCGTCGGTCTCGGGTTCGCCACGGTGGAGACCCTCGGGTACGCGCTGTCCGTTGGCGAGGTCGTTCCCGTCTGGGCACCCCTGTTCATCGGGTTCACGGTGGGACTCCGCTCGGTGTTCGCCGCGAGTGTCCATGTCCTGGTGTCGGGAATCGTCGGCTATGGACATGGCCAATTTTCCGGTCTGCGGCGTGTGGCGGCGGTGGTGGTCGCTCTCACCGTGGCGACGGGACTGCACGCCACCTACAACTGGGCATGGAACTCCGGTCCCGGTGCGGCCGCAGGCGTGGCCGTGACGGCCGGCGTCGTGTGGGGCCTGCTGTTCCGGACCACACTGCGCACCACGTCGCTGCAAGGGCGATTCGATAAGCAGCGATCGGCACGAGACCAGCAACCACAGGCTTTCGCGCGGGCCGACGCGGCCACATCGACGGGTCCCGAACCGGTCGTGGACGCCCGCCCCGCAGGGTTCTCGCCCTGCGCTGCGTGCGACGAACTGATCGCGATGAGAACGTCGGTGTGCCCATATTGCGGCTCGGCGCAGCAGCCGAAGACCGATCCGGCCGAGCGTCGGCAGTGCCCCCGATGCCGGGCCGCCGTCAGCCCGGAGCAGGACCAATGCATGGCGTGCTTGGCCCGGCTGTGGTGACGGGAAGTCGTGTGATTGCCGTTGGCTTGCTTCTTGCGATTGCGACGACCTCGTGTGGTCGTTTCGAAGACGACGACGAATGGATCGGTGAGGACATCGGCGCCCATGCCCGACAGACCTGCGAGGACGTGACCGGCAAGCCGCCCGTGATCGGTAGGCAGCTCTACGAGCGGGCGTGGCGAACCCTCGTGCCCGCATTGACAGGGGACTGCGGACGAGACATCTATCGATGCCCGGATCGGGCGACGGATCCTTACGACGAGTTCAACGCAGCCCTCGACGACCTCTGCCCGGGACGTCTCCCGCCCGTGTCCGCGTTCGACCGACCCCTTTATCCCGCAGAAATGGTTCAGGTAAATCCCGACCACTGGTGTAATGGTGTCGCGGTGGCGCCGGGAAAAGGGTCGGTCTTCCCCCACTCCCCCAACTCCGATTCCGGCGCCCCGCATTTCTTACGGCCCGCTCAGGCGGGCCGTCGTCGCGTCACCTTGGAGTCGCAGCAGCGGCGATCGCCACGGCAGTGGTCTCTCTGGCGGAGGCTCGCAGTACCCACCACGAGTTCGCGGCATCTCCCCATAGCTTGAGAGCGTCGGCGGCGGCCGCGCTTCCGGTGGCTGCGAGATGCGCCTTGACCAGGATGTGCGCCTCGGCCAGGTCATCGTCGTTGGGCCGGATGGCGGAGGGAGCGGTCTCGGCGAGGTGCCGCGGCATGACGCCCGCAGGGTCGTAGACGTAGGCGACGCCACCGGTCATCCCTGCAGCAAAGTTGCGGCCGACGGGGCCGAGCACCGCGACGGCGCCGCCGGTCATGTACTCGCACCCGTGGTCGCTGCAGCCCTCGACCACTGCCACGGCGCCGCTGTTGCGGACGGCGAAGCGCTGGCCCACCGTGCCTGCCACGAAGAGGTGTCCGCCGGTGGCTCCGTACAGGCAGGCATTGCCCGCTCCATGCGGCACGGCGTCGCTCCCGACGATCGGAATGATGGCGATCCGCCCGCCGCCCATTCCCTTGCCGACGAAGTCGTTGGATGTCCCGTTGAGGTGGATCGAGATCCCCGCAGACAGGAATGCGCCAAGGCTCTGCCCGGCCGTCCCTGCCAGGCTGATCTCAACGGTGCCCTCGGGCAGTCCGTCGGGGTGGGTTTCGGCGATCATCCCGGAAAGGCGGGTGCCCACCGCGCGATCCGTGTTGCCGATGGGATAGGCCATCTCGACATGTGTCCCTGCGGCGACCGCCTGGCGGCCATCCGAGGCAAGTACCTCACCAAGGACCGATGGCGCCACACGGTGGAAGCGTTTGGCCTCGTACCGGGCCTCCACAGGGCTCAACAGTGCATCGACCGTGGCGGCCACCGGGTGATCGGGGTCGACGGGCCGCAGCAGGTCGGTGCGGCCGATGATCTCGTCTATCGATCGGGCCCCGAGCGCCGCGAGGTGCTCCCTGATCTCACCTGCGAGCAGGCGAAACAAGGTGACGACCATCTCGGACCCGCCGGTGAACTTGGCTCGCAAGTCCTCGCGCTGAGTGGCGATGCCGACGGGGCAGGTGTTCTCGTGGCACTGCCGAACCATCTTGCAGCCCAGCGCCAGCAATGGGAGCGTCCCGAACCCAAAGCGCTCTGCACCGAGGATGGCAGCCACAACGACATCACGGCCGGTACGCAGGCCGCCATCGGTTTCGAGGATGACCCGCTCGCGCAACCCGCTCTGGGCGAGCGACTGGTGGGCCTCGGCCAGACCGATCTCCCACGGCGACCCCGCGTGCTTCACCGATGTCAGCGGCGACGCCCCCGTGCCCCCTTCGTTGCCGCTGACCAGCACCGCGTCGGCGTGCGCCTTCGCCACGCCAACGGCCACGACGCCGACACCGGGCTCGCTGACCAGCTTCACGGACACCCTGGCACGCGGCTTGAAGGTCTTGAGGTCGTAGATCAGTTGAGCGAGGTCCTCGATGGAGTAGATGTCGTGATGCGGGGGCGGTGAGATCAGGATCACGCCCGGTTCGGTGTGGCGCAGCCGGGCGATCTCGGCGGTCACCTTGTGGCCGGGCAGCTGCCCGCCCTCCCCCGGCTTGGAGCCCTGAGCCATCTTGATC
>JABMPV010000435.1 GCA_013202595.1 bacterium | reverse complement strand
CTCGTATGTTGCGTCGGAGACAGACTGGCTCGGGTTCGTGATCTTGCACCGAACGGGCAACGGCAGCGTGCAGGTGTATCGGGACGTGACGGGGCCGACGGTCGGGCTGACCATCGATGCGGGAGCGGCCATCACCACCGATCGGCCGGTGTCGCTCGCCATCACGGCTTCCGATCCGCAGACCGGCATCCGTCGCATGCGCTTCTCCACCGATGGCACCTTCGATTTCGAACCGTGGCAAGCACCCTCCGGATCAGGCACGGTGACGCTTCCCGTCGGTGACGGTATCAAGCAAGTCTGGGTGCAAGCGGAGAACCAGGCGGGCATTAGGACGAATACCTCCGACACGATCCGCCTGTACACCGGCCCCCGATGCGCCGGGAACCTGCCCACCCAGTTCGACTCGACCGAGGGCGACGACGTCATCAACGGCACCAGCGCACGCGACGTCATCCACGGGAGGGGCGGCGACGACGTGATCAATGGGCTCAGTGGTCACGACATCCTCTGCGGTGGCGACGGCAACGATGTGATCCGGGGAGCCAATGGCAATGACCGCATGTGGGGAGATGCCGGAGCAGATCTTCTGATAGGCCATCGCGGGAATGACAAGATGTACGGGGGCGGAGGCAACGACCGGCTCCAGGGAAGGCTCGGCAACGACCGTATGGACGGCGGTCTCGGCAAGGACGACCGCTGCAACGGGAGTCTCGGCCCGGCCGATGTGGCTATCGCCTGCGAGCGCATCAGCGGCGTGCCGTAGCGAGGGCCCTTGTGAGGAGCGCCCCGGAGGGACCCGCAGCGGACAGGCGAAAGCCTCCGTTATGGTCCTCCGGATGCGGCCGCATCTGATTGCCACATGGAGCGACGTCCCCGATCGTGACCCCGTCGGGGTGCTGGTCGGCGATGTCGACCTGGTCGTGATCCGGGCGGGTGACGAGCACTCGGTTCTGTACGGCCGCTGTCTGCACAGGGGCGCACTGCTGGCCGACGGCCGGGTGGAAGGCGACAACCTCATCTGTGGTCTGCACGGCTGGGACTATCGCGTCGCAACCGGAGTCTCGGCGTACAAGAACGATGAACGACTCGAGCGATTCACGTCGTGGGTCGAGGGTGATGGCCTGTTCGTCGACCTCGATGAGGTCGACTCCTGGACCCGGGATCATCCTCAGGCATTCGACAGGGAGGCATACCAGGGGGCGTATCAGGATCTCCACGGCACCCGTGATGAGCCTTACGTCGGCCTGATCAGGAGCCTCGCCGACGGGGATGCCGCTGCGGGCGGCGCCCATGGGCCGATCGTCTCGATGGGCGTGCCGGGCCACATGCTCCCGAGGTGGGATGATATCCAGTTCGTCACAGCGCAACTGGCGCGCTTTCCCCGACTCGACGGCGAGTCGGTTGGGACCGACATCACCATCGGCCCCGGTGCCGCCAGGCCCCTCCATCTGGAGATTCCCCTGTTCGTGTCGGACATGAGCTTCGGTGCGCTGTCAGAGGAGGCCAAGGTCTCCCTTGCGACGGGGGCCGAGATGGCGGGGACGGGGATCTGCTCGGGAGAGGGAGGGATGCTTCCCGAAGAGCAAGCCGCCAACTCCCGCTACCTGTATGAGCTGGCCTCGGGCAGGTTCGCCTGGTCGCTCGAAGCGGCGGCCAAGGCTCAGGCTCTCCACTTCAAGCTCGGACAGGCTGCCAAGACGGGAACGGGTGGGCATCTTCCGGGTGAGAAGGTCACGGGCCGAATCGCCGAGGTGCGGGGACTCGAACCGGGTCAGGCCGCCGTGTCACCGGCGAGGTTCGTCGACGTCGACGACATCGACGGGTTCCGGGCGATCGCCGCCGAGGTCCGTGAGACGACCGGGGGGATACCGATCGGCGTCAAGATGTCGGCCCAGCACATCGAAGATGACATCGATGCCGCGCTCGCCATCGGGGTGGACTACATCATCCTCGACGGAAGGGGAGGGGGAACGGGTGCCGCACCCGCGCTGTTCCGCGATCACATCTCGGTGCCCACCATCCCTGCGTTGGCCAGGGCGCGTCGCCATCTCGACGTATCCGGAGCCGGTGATGTCACGCTGGTGGTCACCGGTGGGCTGCGCACCCACACCGACTTCGCCAAGGCGCTCGCACTCGGAGCAGATGCCGTGGCCATCTCGAATGCCGCGATGCAGGCCATCGGGTGTCTCGGCATGCGTGCATGCAATACCAACAACTGCCCCGTGGGGATCGCCACCCAGCAGGCGCACCTGCGGTCCCGGCTGCCGGTCGACCAGGCGGCTCATCGTCTGCATGGTTACCTGAGTACGTCGGTCGAACTGATGAAGGTGATGGCCAGGGCGTGCGGTCACTCGCATCTCTCCGAGTTCGATCGAACCGACCTCACGACCTTCGATCGGGAGATGCACCACCTCGCCGGCGTGCCCTACGGCGGCCTCGACGCGGGCCGGTAGCCGCTCACCGGCGTCATGGTCGACTTGCTGGATGCAGACAGGGTGGATGGACTTCACGCCGCCAATTTCGCGGGAGTCCCCGGCCCCAAGGGTGCCCCAGGTGCTGCAGGACCACAGGGCGACCCGGGACCGCAGGGCGACCCGGGACCGCAGGGAGATCCCGGCTCCAAGGCCTGGTGCATATGGACTCGACTGACCTGAGCATCGGCGGAGTCGTCGACTAGAACGCCTACTCGATCCCTGCGTCGCGCATGGCCCGCCACACCTTCTCGGGTGAGAAGGGTGTCTCGGTGAGGCGGATTCCGATGGCGTCGTAGATGGCGTTGGCGATGCTCGGGATCGGCCCGTTGATGCCGATTTCGCCGACGGACTTCGCGCCCATCGGCCCCGTCGGGTCGTGGCTCTCGACCAGGATCACCTTGATCGGGGCGAGGTCGAGGGTCCCCGGTAGCTTGTAGCGAGCCATGTCGGCGTTGCGCACCCTGCCGCTGCCGTCGAAGACCATCTCCTCCATCAGCGCGTATCCGATGCCGTTGGCAAGCGCTCCCTCCACCTGGCCTTCTGCCATGGCCGGGTTGATGGCCTGTCCGCAGTCCACGGCTGCCACGTAGTCGAGCAGGGTGACCTTGCCCGTCACGATGTCGACCTCGACCTCGACGAACGAGGCCATGAATGGCGGAGGTGACTCCGACGGCACGAACGATGCCGTGGCTGCGATCTGCTTCTGGTCGGCTCCATACAGCGAGCGCAGATTGATCTCTGCCAGCGTGACGCTCTGGCCGTCTGGCGAGGTGACCCGCTCGTCGCCCAGCATCAGCCCGTCGGCAGGGGAGCCGAGCATTGCTGCGGCGACTTCGAGCACCTGCTGCTTGACATCGGTGGCTGCCCGGACCACGGCTGTGCCGGACACGTAGGTGGTGGACGATGCGTACGCCCCGACGTCGAACGGAGTGAGGTCGGTGTCGGACGACAGGACGATCACCTTGCCCAATGGAAGGCCGAGCACCTCTGCTGCCATCTGGGCCAAGATCGTGTCGGATCCGGTGCCGAGGTCGGTTGCCCCCACGTGGAGGTTGATGGACCCGTCGTCGTTCATCTTGATCGATGCCGCGCCCATGTCGACCTCGGGGATGCCCGAGCCCTGCATGTGGATGGACAGCCCGATGCCGCGGCGCACCCGACCCTCGTCCTTTGGTCTGGACCGCTTGGCTTCCCAGCCGAACAACTCGGCACCGGAGTCGAGGCACTTGCCCAGTTCGCACGACGAGATGGTCATCTCGACGCCCTTGCGGCCTTCGCCCAACTCCTCGAACAGCGGGGACGTCTCCCCTGTGCGGATGTGATTGCGCCTGCGCAGTTCGAGTGGGTCGACGCCGAGCCTTACAGCGACCTCGTCGATGGCGGTCTCGAGGGGGAAGCAGCCCTGGGTGGCGCCGTATCCCCGGTACGCGCCGCCGACCGGCATCGTGGTGTAGACGGCCTTGCCGGAGAACTTGATGTGCTCTGCCTTGTTGTACATCGGCAAGGTCTTGGAACCGGCGTTCGACAGCACGGTCAGCCCGTGGGTGCCATACCCGCCGCTGTTGCTGATGGCGTCCATCTCGAGCGCCGTGATCATCCCATCGGAAGTCGCTCCCACCTTCACTCTCACACGCATGGGGTGGCGGGTCCGTGAAGAGACGAACTCCTCCTTGCGGCTGTACTCCCACCTGGCGGGGCGCCCGGTCCGGAGTGTCACCAATCCGAGGACGTCCTCCTGCAGGATCTCCTGTTTCACACCGAAGCCACCGCCGAGGCGGGGCTTGATGACCCGCACGCGATGGACGGGGATGTCGAGGACCCGCGAGACGATCCGCCTGGCATGGAAGGGCACCTGGGTGCTGGTGTAGATGACCAGACGCCCGTGCTCGTCCATCCACGACTGGGCGATGTGGGGTTCGAGCGGGACATGCTGCGCATACTGGGTCTCACACGTGGTCTCCACCACGATGTCGCTATCCGCGAAGCCGGCTTCGACGTTGCCGACGACGGCCTCGACGGCTCCGGCGATGTTGCGCGCCGCGTCGAAGATACCGCTGGCGTCTTCCTCGGGGTGGACGATGGTCGCGCCCTCGGCGATGGAATCATCGATGGACAGGACCGGTGGCAGCAACTCCCACTCGACGTCGATGAGTCCGCACGCCTCCCTGGCAATCTCCAGAGTGTCGGCGGCGACGACTGCCACCCGGTCTCCGACGAACCTGACGGTCGTGTCGAACATGCGGGCGTCGTAGGGGCTCGGCTCGGGGTATCCCTGGCCCGCCGTGGTGTAACGGGTCGGCGGGGTGTTCCTGTGGTCGAGCACCAGTTCGACGCCTTCGAGTGCCTCGGCCCGCGAAGTGTCGATCGAGACGATCTTTGCGTGGGCGTGGGGGCTGGCCAGCAGCGCGAGGTGCAGAACGTGGTCGAGGTCGAGATCACCTGCGAAGACGGGCTTGCCCGTCACCAGGCTGTCGCCATCCACCTTGCGTTCGTTGAAGCCGATCGTGGTGAAGTCGCTCATGACGCCTCCTGCTCCCGCAGCATCGAAGCCGCCGCAAGGACCGCCTCGACGGGCTTGACCCAACCGGTGCACCGGCAGTAGTTGGCCGCCAGCCAGTGGCGAACCTCCTCCTCGGTGGGGTCGGGGTTGTACGCCAGGAGGTCGAGGGCGGTCATCAGGATCCCCGGCGTGCAGAAGCCGCACTGGACGGCGCCGAGATCGAGGGATGCGGTCTGGAGCGGGTGGAGACCGTCGGCCCCGGCCAGTGCCTCGGCCGTGGTGATCTCGGACCCGGCCGCCTTGGCGGCAAAGAACAAGCAGGCGTTGACGGCGCGGCCGTCGACGAGCACGGCGCATGCGCCGCAGTCACCGTTGTCGCAGCCGTTCTTGACGCTGGCGGCACCGAGACGCCGCAGGAACGGCAGCAGGGTCTCGCCCGGGTCCACCTCGGCGGTGACTGCCATCCCATCGACGGTGAGGTCGATCTTCATCACACCACCTCCAGGCGTTGGGCGACTCGTTGGAGACAGTGGCGGGTCACCCAGCGCGCAAGGTCCCTGCGGTACTCGGCAGAGGCGCGCGAGTCGCTCCCGAACGGCTCGGTGGCGGCGATCGCAATGGTCTCTTCGATGACTTCCGCTTCGAGTACCCGGCCGAGGAGCATCTGCTCGGCGTCGGGCACGCGCTCACCGAGGCGGGGGGTCTCACCGAGCACCACTCTGGCGTGTGCCACGGTTCCGTCCTCGGCGAGGCCGATGGTGATCGCACCGTTGAGTGTGGCGATGTCGAATCCCTTGACGGAGAATCGCTGAAACGCTGCGGCCGATCGCGGGGGAGCGGCCGGCACCGACACCTCGGTGATGAGATGGGTGGTCTCGAACACGTTGCGCTCGTAGTAGGTCTCCAATTCCATGGAGCGGGTCCCCCTGGAGTCGAACACGGTGATGCCTGCGCCGATGGCGATCAGCACCGGCACGAAGTCGCTCAGCCGTGCTCTGGCCAGGTGGCCGCCAACCGTTGCGGCATTGCGCAACAGCGGCGAACCGATGTGAATGAGCATCTCGGGCAGCACGCCGCCCAGATGAGCAGCGAGACCGGGGTGCTCCATCACCCCCGTGAGGGTGGTCATCGCGCCGATCCGATATCCGTCATCAGATGAGATGACGAAATCGAGGTCGAGATCGACCAGATCGACGAGAGCGGTCGTGCCGCGGGGTGCGTGGAGGGCCAGATCGGTTCCTCCGCCTACCGGCAGCGCCCCCTCACGGACGGCATCGAATGCCTCTGTGAGAGTTGCGGGCCGGAGCCATGTGGTGATGCCTGAAACTGACATTGCGGTTAACTCTACGGAATGTCTCTGCGAGGTCCGCGGAATGTCTCCCGCCGCAATGGTCGGGTCTTTCGGCCCGTTGCCTGCCTAGGGTTCGGCGTGGTGGGCTGATGGTGTTCGCCCACACACGTTTCGCCAGTGCTGGAGGTAGCACCCCATGAGGAGCTTCGCAGGTCGGGACATTCTGTCCCTGAAGGACTTCGAGCGCGCCGAGTTCGCCCACATCTTCGAGATCGCCGATCGTCTCGAGCCCATTGCGCGGGAGCGTCGCAACACGGATCTGCTGGCCCACAAGACGCTGGTGACCGCCTTCTATCAGCCCTCCACGAGGACCCGCCTCGCTCACGAGGCTGCGATGCATCGTCTCGGCGGGCATGTCACCGGCTTCTCGGATGCCAAGATGACCAGGGCCGGCGACTTCTACCAGGAGTCCATCAAGGACACGGTCCACATGCTGGAGTACTACGGCGATGCCATCGTCATGCGCCATTTCCAGCAGGGCGCTCCCCATGAGGCGGCCAAGTGGGCCAGCGTGCCGGTCATCAATGCCGGCGACGGCTGGGGAGAGCATCCGACCCAGGTCCTCACGGATCTCTACACCGTGCTGTCCGAGATGGGGACGATCGACGGGCTCACCTTCCTGTGCATCGGCGACATGCGGATGCGCACCATGCACTCGATCGGGTACGCACTCAGCCAGTTCGACGCAGAGGCGATCTTCGTCGGACCCGAGGAGATGTCACTGACGGACGACTTCAAGGCCGAACTCGACGAGCGCAATCTCCAGTACGAGGAGGCAGAGCACGTCGCCGACGTCATCCACCGCGCAGACGTCATCTACATGGAGCCCGTGGTCCAGGCCGACTACACGGCCGGCAGGGACGAGCGGGGCGAGCAGGTCGGCATGACCCCCGAGAACTATCAGGTCACCCGCAAGCTCATGGCCGACAAGGCCAAGTCGGATTCGATCATCCTCCACTCGCTGCCGCGCATGGACGAGCTGCCCCCCGATGTGGACGGCACTCGCCACGCCAGGTACTGGGAAGAGGCGTACAACGGTGTCGTGATGCGCATGGCGCTGCTGGCGCTGGTGCTCGGGGCGATGGAGTAGGGAGGGACACATGCAGACCGGTTTGCAAGGCCGCGACCTCATCAGCACTCAGGACTGGACGAAGAGCGAGATCGACACGGTGATCGACGTCGCGCTGGATCTCAAGCGTCGCAGGGCGCTGGGAGAGAAGCACGCGCTGCTGGACGACAAGGTCCTGGCGATGCTCTTCTTCTTCTCCAGCACCCGTACCCGGGCGTCGTTCGAGGCGGGGGTGGCGCAACTGGGCGGTCACGCCCAGTTCATCGAGAGCCGGACCACTCAGATCTCTCACGGCGACACGCCGAAGGAGATCGGGGAGATCCTCGGCCGCTACAACGACGGCCTGGCCATTCGCCAGGTCGATTGGGGCGTCGGCAACGATTACCAGCGCGCCGTCGCCGAGGCGTCGCGCGTGCCGGTGCTCAACATGCAGTGCGATCTGTACCACCCATTCCAGGTGCTGGCCGACCTGCTGACGATCATCGAGCACAAGGGCGATCCCCGGGGACTCACCATCAACGTGTCGTATGCGTACGCCTCGTCGTATCAGAAGCCGCTCAGCGTGCCCCAGAGCCTCATCCTGTTGATGACTCGCTTCGGTGCGAACGTGCGGCTGACCAGGCCGCCGGAATTCAAGCTGATGCCCGACATCGTCGCCCAGGCCGAGAACAACGCCAGGACTGCCGGTGGGTCCTTCGAGGTCCTCGAGGACTTCGACGCGGGCTTCCGCGATGCCGATGTGGTCTATCCCAAGTCCTGGGGGTGCATGCTGACCACCGATGACCTCGAGGAGTCGGCCCGGATCGGTGCCCAGTACTCAGACTGGATCGCCGATGAGCGGAGGATGGCGCTCGCCAAACCCGACGCCATCTACATGCATTGCCTACCGGCCGACCGCGGCGTAGAAGTCACCGACGCCGTCATCGACGGTCCCAACTCCGTGGTGTATGACGAGGCCGAGAACCGCCTGCACGTGCAGAAGGCGGTCATGGCCCTCACCATGTGATGCTCGACGCCGTCACCTCGCTTCGCTGCCTGATCTGCCACCGGTCGTACCGGTCGGACGAGATCGACTACGTGTGCCCGCGCCACGGCGTCGAGGGGATCGTCGATGTCGAGTACGACTACGAGCGGATCGCAGCGACGGTTCGGCGTGAGGACCTCGCGTCTGAGCCGGGACCGGGGATGTGGCGTTACTCGGCGCTGCTGCCGATCGACTCCCAGGTTCCGCGCCCGCCACTGCTCGTAGGTGACACGCCCCTCGTCCCGGCCCCGCGCCTGGCGGCAGAGGTCGGGGTGAGGCGGGTCTGGGTGAAGGACGAAGGGCGTCAGCCGACGGCATCGCTCAAGGACAGGGCGAGCGCCATGGCGGCTGTCAAGGCGCTCGAGATGCCGGCGGTAGATGGTGACACCCTCGGCACGTCACTCGATCCATCCAGCACGGTCATCACCACGGCCAGCACCGGGAATGCCGCGGCGGCACTGGCCGGTATCTGTGCATCGATGGCCATCCCTGCAGTGATTTTCGTGCCTGCATCGGCGCCGGCGGCGAAGGTGGCCCAGCTCCTGGCGTTCGGAGCATCGGTGATGCTGGTCGACGGTCCCTATGACACGGCCACCGACCTGTGCATGGCCGCAGCAGCGCGCCATGGCTGGTACAACCGGAACACCGGGTTCAATCCCTATATGACCGAGGGCAAGAAGACGGCGGCTTACGAGGTGGCCGAGGCTCTCCACTGGGATGCTCCCGATGCGGTAGTGGTGAGCGTGGGAGACGGGTGCATCATCGGCGGCCTGCACAAGGGCTTCCGCGATCTCCTCGCACTCGGTTGGATCGATCGGATTCCGAGGCTCATCGGAGTGCAGGCCGAGGGAAGCGACTACCTGGTCCGTGTGTGGGAGTCGGGTTCCGACGTCCTCACCACGCCCGCCATCATTCCGACGACCGTGGCCGACAGCATCAGTGCAGGTCTTCCGAGAGACCGGATCAAGGGTCTGGCCGCGGTGACGGCGACGCACGGCGTGTTCGTACGGGTGAGTGACGACGAGATCCTCGCTGCGATCCCCGATCTCGCCAGGCTCAGCGGGGTGTTCGCAGAGCCCGCTGCTTCTGCAGCGCTCGCCGGTTTGCGCAAGGCATCCGACCTGGGACACGTCGGGCCGGGCGACCGGGTGGTCCTGATGAGCACGGGCAGCGGGTTGAAGGACGTGGGGGCGGCGACGGCCGGCGCTGCGGCGGTAGGGGCGCGGCCGATCGAGGTGGCCCCCGACGACGAGGCCGTCGAGCGGGCGCTCGCCGAGCATCACATCACTTAGGCATCGAGGAGCAGACATGATCGACCTGACCATGAACGAGTCGGTATTGGGCAAGGCCGTTGGCCTGGCGAAGGAGCGGGGCATCGTCCTGCCGACCATTGCCCAGCAGCGCGACCCGTCGCTTATCCCCGCTGCGATGGTCGATCGGCTCCGGTCTGTCGGTCTCTGGGATGTGGACCCGGCGAACCTGTTCCGCATCACCTGGCAGAACGAGCCCGTTGAGCACGGCGGGGGCTTCGGCCCGGTCAACTACATCGAACTGCCATCGTCACTGACCGGGGTCGACGCCCGCATCGTGGCGTTGGTGGGCAAGTGGTTCCCGACGGGTGCCCACAAGGTGGGTGCGGCCTACGGGTGCCTGGTGCCCCGCCTGGTGACCGGTCAGTTCGACCCCGTCTCGCAGAAGGCGGTGTGGCCCTCCACGGGCAACTACTGCAGGGGCGGCGCCTACGACTCGGCGCTGCTCGGGTGCTCGTCGGTTGCCATCCTCCCTGAGGGGATGAGCCGCGAGCGGTTCGACTGGCTGAAGACGGTGGCCGGGGAGATCATCAGGACGCCGGGGACCGAGAGCAACGTCAAGGAGATCTTCGACAAGTGCAATGAAATGCGCCGCTCGGGCGAGGACGTCGTGATCTTCAACCAGTTCGACGAACTGGGCAACTACATGTGGCACTACGCGGTAACCGGCGATGCCATGGTCGACGTGGCCGAAGCCGTGCTGGGCGACGGTGATCGGCTGGCCGGGGTGGTCCTGACAACGGGTTCGGCCGGAACCATCGCATCGGGCGACCGGGTGAAGCAGGCCTATCCGGGCTCTCGCCTCGTCGCCGGCGAAGCCCTGCAGTGCCCCACCCTGTTGATGGCGGGGTTCGGCGAGCATCGGATCGAGGGCATCGGCGACAAGCACGTGCCGTGGATCCACAACATTCGGAACACCGACGCGGTGGTCGCCCTCGACGATGAGGGGCCGATGTCCATCTTGCGGCTGTTCAACGAACCGGACGGCATCGCCTACCTGGCGGAACAGGGTGTCCCGGCAGGGATCATCGAGAGCCTCCCGCTGTTCGGCATCAGCGGGATCGCCAACATGCTCGGGGCCATCCGCATGGCCCGCCACTACGAACTGACGAGCAGCGACGTGGTGCTCACGGTGCTCACCGACTCCGTCGCCATGTACGGCAGCAGGGTCGCCGAGTTGCAGGATGAGCGCGGCCCGTTCGCGAGCGACGATGCGGCGGCCGCCCATCACCGCTACGTGCTCGGCATGGGCCGAGATCGGTTCGCCGAACTGGGGTACGACGAGCGCAAGCGCATTCACAACCTCAAGTACTTCACATGGGTGGAGCAGCAGGGCAGGGAGACCGAGGAGTTGAATCGCCAGTGGGACGACCCCGGGTACTGGACGTCGGTCCAGGCTCTGGTACCGGAAATCGACCGGCGAATCGAGGACTTCAACGCGGAGGTTGGGGTTTGATGGATTCTGGTGGGATCTGGGCGAGGACGCCGGAAATCGACCGGCGTATCGAGGACTTCAACGCGGAGGTTGGGGTTTGATGGATTCTGGTGGGATCTGGGCGAGGACGCCGGAAATCGACCGGCGTATCGAGGACTTCAACGCGGCAGTCGGGGTGTGAGTGACATGGGTGAAGGCCGGGCGGCGACGAAGGGCATGGTGTGTGCCCACCATCACCTGTATTCGGCGCTGGCACGGGGGATGCCGGCCCCGCCCGAGACCCCCACGTCGTTCCTCGGGATACTCGAGCAGGTCTGGTGGCGCCTTGACATGGCGCTCGACCTGGAGATGATCCGTTGGTCGGCCATGCTCGGAGCGCTCGAAGCACTCGAGTCGGGGACGACCGCGATCATCGACCATCACGAGTCGCCTGCCGCCATCGAAGGATCGTTGTCGGTGATCGCCGACGCGTGCGCCGAGGTGGGCGTCAGGGTGGTCACCTCCTATGGTGTCACCGACCGACACGGTCCCGATGGCGCCAGACGGGGTCTGGCCGAGAACGAGCGGTACCTCCGATCCGGCGGGCGAGGGATGGTGGGAATCCATGCAGCGTTCACCTGCGAACGTGAGACGCTCGAGGCCGCCGCCGGTCTGGCGGCAGATCTTGGCGTCGGCGTGCACATCCACGTCGCCGAGGGTGAGGTGGATCGGGATGGCCCCGAAGCCATCAGGGATCTCGCCAGAGCGGATTGGCTGATCGCCCATGGCGTCTACCTCGAAGACGACCACGGCCTGCCCGGGACCATTGCCCACAACCCACGCAGCAACCTCAACAACGCGGTCGGCTACGCCCGTCCGTTCCGCTTTGCCAACCGGGTGGCACTGGGCACCGACGGCATCGGCGCCGACATGCTGGACGAGTTTCGGCTGGCGTATGTGATGCACCGATCGGCCCATGTGACCGCGTCACCGGATACCGCCTGGTCGTGGCTGGAGGCCGGACGCGATCTGGTGCCCGAGACCGCAGCCGACATCGTCACGTGGTCGTATGGCACCATCGACCCGTGGCACCTGGCCTTCACCACGGGTGTCCGGCCGGTGGAAGTGGTGGTGGATGGTGAGGTGGTGCTCGGCACCGACGGCCCGACCAGGGTCGATGCAGCCGAGATCAGGGCGAAGGCCGCCGAGCAGGCACAGCGCCTGTTCGCCAGGCTGTGAGACAGGAGGGCATCCGATGACAGGCAAGGGTCCCGCACTCACCCCCTATCCACTGCGTGTGCTCCTCGGCCGGATCGCGGCCGAATGGGAGAGCCGCCATCGCGTCTACGACATGCCGAGTGGCAGGTTCTTCTCGGGCGACCAGGCTCACGACCTCTCCGTGGACTTCGGCGTCTCGCGCGCCGCCACCCCGATCGGTCCGGCTGCCGGGCCCCACACCCAATTGGCGCAGAACATCGTCCTCGGCTGGCTGGCCGGTGCGCGGGTCTTCGAGTTGAAGACGGTCCAGGTCCTCGACGAGCTGGAGATCCCGCGCCCCTGCATCGACATGGAGACCATTGGCTACAACGTCGAGTGGAGCCAGGAACTGAGGATCGAGCAGTCCATCGAGGAGTACGCCAAGGCATGGTTGATGCTGCATCTGCTTCAGGGTTGGGAGCCACTGAGTTCCGTCGTCGGTGACGCGTCACCGTTCGCCTTCGACATGTCCATTGGATACGACCTCGATGGGATCACCTCACGGTCGATGGACGGCTTCGTGCGGGCCATGCTCGATTGCTCGGAGATCGTCGATGATCTCCGGGGTCAGATCCCCGAGCCGTTCGCAGCGCAGCGCGAGATCGTGGTGCCCGACCGTATCGTCGGAGCTGTCACGCTGTCGACCTTCCACGGGTGCCCGCCCGACGAGATCGAAGCGATCGCCCGCCACATGATGTCCGAATACGGACTCGACGTGGTCGTGAAGCTCAATCCGACGTTGCTCGGCTACGACGAGGTTGGGGATCTGCTCGGTCGCAAGCTCGGCTACGACCACATCCGGCTGAATCCCGGGGCCTTCGAGGCCGACCTCCAGTTCGACAGAGCACTCGACATGATCGGTTCTCTGCGGTCCTTCGCACGGGAGAGCGGCAAGTCGTTCGGCGTGAAGCTGACCAACACGCTGGTCGTCGAGAACGACAGGGGAGTGCTCCCCGGTGAGCAGGCCTACCTGTCGGGCGCCCCGCTGCACGTCCTCGCCGTGTCGCTGCTCGATCGCCTCGTGGACGCACTTCCCGGGACCTTCCGCCTCGGTGCCGGAGGAGGAGACGTGACCGTGTCGTTCTCGGCGGGGATCGACAGGGAGAACGTCGCGACCGCCGTTGGGCTCGGCCTGGTTCCCGTCACGGTGTGCTCGGCGCTACTCAAGCCGGGGGGCTACGGGCATCTGTCATCGATGCTCAAAGCGCTGGGGACCGCGATGACTCAGGCGAATTGCACCACGATCGATCAGTGGGTCGAGTGGGGGCACTCCGAGGCGCTGCAGTCGGGTCATCGCGACGCCGTCGCCGCCTATGCTGCGCGGCTCGTCGATCTCGGCAGTGGTGAGCGCTACACCGCAGCCGGTACGGCGAAGAGCCTCCGCTCGGTCGACAGCGACCTCCAGGTCTGGGACTGCGTGTCCTGCAATCTGTGCGTCACCGTGTGCCCCAACGACGCCATGATCCACCTGTCGACACCAGACGATTCCGGCCTCGAGCAGAAGTGGCAGTACATGGTGCTGGCCGAGGTCTGCAACGACTGCGGCAACTGCACAACCTTCTGTCCCGAGCGAGGGGACCCGTTCCTCATCAAGCCGAGGCTCTACATCGACGTACGCGGATTCGCCAAGGCAGACAGGCAGGCATATCTGGTCAGTGGCAGTGTGGGGGGCGGCCTTCACATCACGGCCAACACGATCGGGTCGGCCGAGAGCGACATGGTGGAAACGGTGGTCGCCTGGGAGGGTGACGGCCTGGCGGTGCGCGCCGAAGACCTGCTGGCGCGCTAGACGCCGCCTGGAGCGTCCGGAGTCCGGGCACCGCGCATGCGGGGGATGAGCAGCATCGTCAGCAGCGACACGATGAAACCCATGACGAGGATGATCTCAGGGATCTGCGAGTCGGCGTTCCCCGGCCTGGGCTGAGCCATCTGGAAGAAGAAGTCCATCACAGGGAAGGACAGGACGATCCCCGCCCCGGCGACCACCGCCAGCGAAACGAGTCTCGCCCACCTCACATTCGATCGGAAGCCGGACACGAAGACTGCTGCGAGTACCGGCCAGACGAACAGGTAGCCCATCCCCGGAACCATGAGGCTCGTCAGCAGTGCCATGAGCCACCAGAGGGTGACGCCGCCCCATTCGATCTCGCTGTCTCCGAACCTGCGCTCCAGGCGCCGCCACAGCATGGCTGTCGATCCGGCGGCGATCACCGTCGAGATGCCCATCCAGATCGCGGCAGCCGATCCGCCGGGCCCGCCGTTTCCCCACAAGGAACCGACCAGGATCCGCCACACCACCGCCACGACGATGCCGGTTCCAATCGCGACCGCCATCAGCACTCCGGCCCCTGCCAGGGCCCGCCGGACGGCCAGACGCCCTGATCGGGCTTCAGACCACATCGCACCGGCCAACAGCAGGCAGGCGACCAGCATCAGTGCTACCCCGAGTGCTGCCGGGTAGTGGACCACGGTGCGCCCGAGGATGGTGAAGAACACCTCCTGGCCACAGCAGTCGAGACCGGTCAGATCCGTGTCGCCGAAGTGCCGGACCAGGCCGAGAGCTTGAGTGCCGTGATGCTGCACGCTCCCCAAATGGACCGAGGCGAGATCGTCTGCGGGTGTGTGGTAGATCGGCGAACCGTGCAAGTAGGCGAACTCGAAGGCTGCAACGTTGCCCGTATCCCTGAAGGGGGCGATATCGGTGTTCGACCCACCGATCAACTCGACGATGTCGTCGAGTGCCGACGATGCGCTGGGGTGGGATACGGCGGATGCATAGTGAGATATCAGCGCCCCCTCGTTGCCGACGACCTCGATCATCTCCGATGCTCCGCTTCCACCAATCGCCTCGAGATTGACGACCAGCCGAACGTCGTGTGCCAACGGGTGCGTCTCTACGAACGCGGTGGAGCCGAAACGTGGCGCCGGTTCCTCCCCGTCGGTGAACAGAACGATCACATCGTTGGCGGGCCGCCGGCCGGACAGGACTGCTCTGGCGGTCTCCAGGACGGCGCCTACGGCAGTGCCGTTGTCATTTGCACCTGCGGTCGTGGGGACGGTGTCGTAGTGGGCAATGAGCACGATCGCACCCGATGAATCCGTGCCTGCGATCCTGGCGATGATGTTGACCACTGGCACGGGGCGGTTGCCCCCGTAGTAATCCCGGACGGAGATCGTCTGCAATTCGGGCTCGAGGCCCAGAGAGCGCAGTTCGCCGATCAGGTACTGCCTGGTCTCCTCGATCTCCAACGATCCCATCGGTCGAGGATCTGCGGCGATCACCTCGACGTGCGCGAACGCCCGCTCGGCGGAGAACTCGGCGGCGGATACGTCTGCGGTGGAGGCGGTGGGCGGGACCATGCCTGCGACCGCCACGGCGAGCATCACGGCCAGCACGCACCACGGTGCCAGGGATTCGAGAGCGAAGGTCTTGAATCGACTCGCCGGGACTCTCCCTTGGGGAGCGCCCCAGCCTACGACTCTCGAAATCGACCCCCAAAAGCACGGGAACCCGCACAATGTGCGGGTTCCCGGTCACGACCGGAGGAGGAGATCCACTTCGAAGGTTCCTGGCTCGGTGCCGGAGCACCGCCCCGATTCCCTCCGGGGTCGATCTCTCTGTGCCACGGATAATGGCGGGTCGGAGCGTCGGCTCGTAGGGTCGAAAGTCCCTGCCTGTTGGGACCCCCCCTGGTAGTTTTACCGATAGCGAACGATTTCGGCCTTCGCACGGGACCTCGGAGAACCCGGTTGGTGTGCCGGGGCCGCCGGTGGGCAGCGGGTTTCCCCGTGTCTGCCTATCGTGGCGAGACGATCGAGGGAGGACAGTGATGGAGACTGCGGGACGGGCACGGCGACGGGCCATTGAGCGCCTGATCGTCGCCCTGTCGCTGGTCGTGGCGGTTCTTGCGGGCACCGGGCCTGCCGGCGCCGAGGACCTCTCCACTGCATCGCTCTCTCTGATCGGCAGGGGAGCCGACGCGGTGGGCCTCTACGACCCGATCACCTCGAACTGGTACCTCCGGGATGTCGGCGGCAGCACCACGATGGTCCATTTCGGCTCGCCGGGCGGCGCACCACTCGTTGGCGACTGGGACGGTGACGGGATCGACGGCCTTGCGCTCTATTTCGCCGACGGCAGGCTGTTGACACGGTGGACGGCGCTCGACTCGATCAGCTATACATCCATTCTCCCTTCGGGCGGCACTCCGGTTGCGGGCGACTTCGACGGCGACGGGGCAGAAGAGGTCGCCGTGGTCAGAGCCGGGCGCCTCCTGCTCCCGCTCGATACCGCGGGTGACCAATTGCCCGTGCGTCTCGAGGGTGACGGAGCGGCGATCGCCGCTGACTGGGATGGCGATGGCGTCGCCGAGGTGGCTGTGGTGGCTGACGGAACCCTGTCGGGCGCGGCCGGTGCGGTGTCGCTCGATGTAGGGTGAGACCGTCCGGTGGCCGGTGACTGGGACGGTGATGGCAAGGAGACGGTGGGGGCCTTCGACTCGCTCAGAGCCGAGTTCACCATCTATCACGGGACGCGGGATGGTGCGTGGCCGGCGTTCGTGGGGTATGGCTCGGCGGGGATGGTGCCGGTGGCCGGGTTCTTCGGGGACCTCCCGGGAGGCGATTCGGCCCCGGAGCGGAGGATCGGACTGCCCGCCATGGACATCGGCTCCGAGGGGCCCGATGTCGTCGTGCTGCAGAATGCGCTCGCAGAGCGCGGCCTGTACCGGGGCCCGATCGACGGCATCTACGACTCGGAGGTGTCTTACGGCGTCGTCACCCTCAAGAAGGTGATGGACGTGGAGCGGACCTTCTCATTCGGTCCGAGCGACTGGCAGCTCCTGTCACGCTTCGAGTTGCCCAAACTCCCCGACAGGCCGGATGAACCGGATCGCGTCGAGGTCGACATCGGCCGCCAGGTCCTGTATGTGATCCTCGACGGCGAGGTCGAGACGATCGTGGCCATCTCGTCCGGCGGTTCGTACACCTACTTCAGTCCCAACCAGCAGACCCTCGTCAGCGCGGGGACTCCGAGAGGCGACTTCAACCTCTTCCACTTCGCCACAGGCTGGCACTGCGACCCTGTGACGACGTGGTGCATCTACAACCCGTGGTCGTTCACGCCCTACTACGCAATCCACGGATACGGATCGGTGCCTGCCTACCCGGCTTCGCACGGGTGCGTGCGGGTGACGGTGACCGACGCCGACAGCCTCGTCGGCTACCTCCACGTCGGCATTCCGCTTCACATCTGGGACGTCCACAAAGAGGAAGCGACCTAGGCCCGAAGCGGCCGAGGAGATCGCTAGTGCCCCGACCACAAACGTTTGCCGCGTTCACGGCGGCCAGATGACG
>JABMPV010000005.1 GCA_013202595.1 bacterium | reverse complement strand
TCGAGAGGCGACCGGGATCACCGACACCTATCGAGAACTGCCCGGGCTATCGGGCGATCGGGTTCCAGCATCTCGTCCATTATCGAGAAGTGCTGGTGACCGGGGAGGATGTGGACTTCGGGATCACGCCCGTAACGGCGCAAGTGTTGGGAGTACTCGTACGTCTGCTCCAGCCACAACCACGGTTCGAGGCCACCCGCACCGATCCACGTCGGGCAGTCGACCAGCGGTTCGAGATTCAGGGCGTTGTTACGTGCTGCAGTCTCGGGAGTCAACCCGATCTCCTCGTTCACCGGAATCCACCGTGCCGGCTCCGGATCGAAGATCCCGCTGAACATCACCGCACCCCGGATGACCTCCGCCGGAACATCCCGTTCACTCCATCGGGTGGCCAGGAGCATTGCGCAGAGGTGGGCACCCGCAGAGTTCCCCGAGATGCTGATCCGACGCGGGTCGCCCCCGTAGTCGGCGATGTTGTGATGGGTCCACGCCAGCGCGCTGCGGGCCGACTCGACCACATCGTCGAGTGTCACCACGGGGCACAGGTCGTAGTTGACGATCACCGTCGTAACACCCTGGGGCACGAGCGTGCCTGCCAGGAAGGCGAAATTGGCCTTGTCCTGAGTCCGCCAGTAGCCACCGTGGAAGAAGAGATGGACGGGACTCCGCTCTCCGGCAGGGAAGATGTCCACAGCGTGGAGTTCGCCTGGCCCATAGGAGACATCGAGATGGCTCTCCATGTCCCGCCGGCACTCCACACTGCGTGCATTGCGATGGGTCTGATAACTGGTGTGGTTCTCGACGGTCTTCTGAGGGTTGTAGGCCGTCTCCAGAGCGACGGCATCGAACGAGCGCCAGTTCACGATGTGTGCCTCCTATCCGGCGAAGAACGACTCAGCGATGCCCCGGGTACCGAGATCCGTGGCCACGAACAGTGATCCGGCGAGTGGCTGCCGTTTCAGGCCCTCTTCATCGAGGAATCGCCTCGAAGTCACGATGTAGAGGCTGTCGAGATCCGTACCCCCGAACGAGCACATCGTCGGGTGATCGACGGGGAGGTCCACCCTCCCGATCTCGTCGCCTTCGGGTGAGAAGCAGCCGACTGCCGCTTCGTGAATCAGCGCGGCCCAGTAGTTGCCTTCGACGTCCACCGTGGCCCCATCGATCCTGCCCTTGCGGTCTGCCGTCGAGATGAACACCCGGCGATTGGAGGCGTCACCGGTCTCGATGTCGTAGTCGTAGGCGTAGACGACATCCTTGCGAGTGTCGGCGAAGTACATGACCGTGTTGTCGGGACTCCATGCCAATCCGTTCGACACCGTGATCCCATCGTCGACCCGGTGACAGGTGAGATCGGGATCGAGCCTCCACAAGACACCGGCGTCGTCCACGAACTCCCCGTGCATTGTCCCGATGAAGTAGCGCCCTCTCCGGTCACATTTGCCATCGTTGAAGATGATCCCGGGCTCAGGTTGGGGATTGACGATCGGCTCGATCGACCAGGGATCGAGGGTCACACGGTTATAGCCCGACTCGAGACCGGCGACGATGGTCCCCCGTTCGTCGAACACCAGGGAGCCGATGATCTCGGGCGTCTCCCAGGATGTCACCTGCCCGTCGATCGGATCGAACCGGCGGATGGCCGGAGCGAAGGCGTCGACCCAGTAGAGCGCCTCCTCGCGGGGATTCCAGATGACTCCCTCTCCGAGAATGTCACCTGTGTTCGCTGCTATCTCCAGTTGCATGGGGATTCTCCTCGGTCACCAGATGACTCAGGACCACGACGTCGAGACGAACCGCGGTCAGGCCACAGTGGGCGCTGCGCTCAACTCTCCGCACCTGTCGAAGCCACCGTGCGCGCCCCCTCCCGGTAGCAATCGATGATGCCGTCCAGACCCTCGGGATCGAACCCGATCTCACCACTGAAGCTCGTCAGCGCCACCAGGCCGCCCGACACCGCCTTCTGAGAGGCGATTCCCGCGGCGTTCTCACGCTTCAGGCCCCCTCCGTAGACGACCGGGACAGTCATGCCGAGTTGGTCCTTCGAGATCCGCTCGACGTGTTCGGCGATCCGTCCGATCTCGTCGGCCTCGGGTGGTGTCCTTCCCGGCCCTATCGCCCACACAGGCTCGTAGCCGATGACGATTCGACCCCCGGCAGCCTCTTCGCGATGGTTCCCCAACCCGAGAGCGATCTGCCGTTCGAGTACCTTCCCGACGTCGGCGCGTTGGCTCTGTGCCTCGCCGATACAGAGCAGAACGTTCAGCCCGACACGAAGCGCCGCCGAGACCTCTGCACCAATGAGCCCATCGACAGCTTCGTGAGCGGCGGGATTCGCCGAGGCACCCTCATGGAAGGCTTCGATCACACCCAACTTGTCACGCCGTTCCTCTGAGTGGCCGATCATCGACCACGAGCAGCCGAGGTTGACTGCCGCCGTTGCCGGGAGGTTCGCTGTGAATGCCCCGAAATTGCCGCCCGGCGACACGTCCTCCCGATACACGTCCTGGCACCCGAGCGCCAACGAGGAACGCCGGTCAGAGGGCAGGCGGTCGAGCGTCGATCGCGCTGGAAGGATCAGAGCTTCCGGCAAAAGGTACGTGAGCGCGAGATCGGGGCTCGCTCCGAGGCCCAACTCCACCGACCGCTCGATCACCCCGGAAATCCACTCGGCAGGGTCGCCCGAAGGGCACACACCGCCCATCGTTCTCGGGATATCGAAGCGCTTGAGGTTTACAAATACCTGGATTTGCATCATGTCATTCTCCACGCGCCGGGCGTAATAGCGGGTCGATCACGGACCGCTACGCGGTGGTGTCGAAGCGGCAACTCCGCACCACTCATTCACTAATTGCATGTTACATGAAATGTTCCAGGGCAATCACCCCGGCTCTCGACCCCCCACCAAACGCGTCCAGACGCGTGACGGGGCGGCCCCCAAGAGGAATCGTGCCGCCCCTGACGGAACGACCAAACGCGTCCGGGACGCGTGACGGAACGACCAAACGCGTTCAGACGCGTGACGGGGCGGCGCCAGAGGTCGCCGCCCCGTCGTGTCAGCCGTCCCCGTACTCCGCCGCACGGCCAGCCTGACATCTGGATCAGTTACTTCTTGGTCTCCCAGAAGATGTCGGAGATCTGGGAGATGAGGCCGAGCAGGACTTCGGCAGCGGCCGGGTCCATCGACTTCTTGGAATCTCCTGCAGCCTTGGTCGCACGCCACACGAGGTCGTGCAGTTGCGGGAACTGCTCGACATGGGGCGGCTTGAAGTAGTCGGTCCACAGCACCCACAGGTGGTGCTTCACCATCTCGGCGCGCTGCTCCTTGAGCATCACGCAGCGCTGGCGGAAGACCTCGTCATCGGAGGCCTGGTACTTCTCGGCGATCGCCTTGACCGACTCGGCCTCGATACGGGCCTGGGCCGGGTCGTACACACCGCACATGAGATCGCAATGGGCGTGGACCACCCGCGTTGGCTTGAACAGGCGCATAGGTGTTGATTCTCCTCGGGTGTTGAGACGTTCACCCTACACTCACACCGATTCCTGCACCCATGCCGTGTCACCTCGCCGCCTGATCCCCGCCGCTCTCCTCGCGTGCGGGATCGCCTGCGCCGCTCGCCGTCTGGTCACCTATGAGGTGGACAACACGAGCATGGTCCCGACCCTCCGACCCGGCGACTGGGTCGTCGGATGGAGCCGTCCCACATCGGTCAGGACCGGCGACATCGTCGTGATCGAGCACCCCGGACGCAGAGGGTTCGATCTGGTGAAGCGTGTGACGGCGGTGGCGGGTGATGTACCTCACGCCGTTTCGGCGCCGATCCCCACCGGGTTCGTCTGGGTGGAGGGTGACGCCCCGCACGAGGGAAGCGTCGACAGCCGCGAGCTGGGGCCGATCGCCGTGTCACAGATCCGGGCCCGGGTCGTCGCCAGGTACCACCCGAACATCGGATTGATGAGCCGCCGGGCCGGCTGAGAGCGGACGATTCTCAGGCCCCGGCGACCGCCCGGCGGTAGACCGCCCGGTATTCCTCAGCCCTGGCCTCCCATGAGAAATCCTGTGCCATGCCGTTGCGCTGCAGGCGGCGCCACGACCGGGTATCCCGGTGGGCCGACACGGCGCGGTCGAGGGCGGCCGCAAAACCTCCGGCGGTGTAGTCATCGAACAGGAACCCCGTGCCCTCACCGGTCTCTCGATCCCACTCGACGACGGTGTCGGCCAATCCACCGGTCTCGTGAACCAGGGGCACCGTCCCGTATCGCAGGCTGTACATCTGGTTGAGTCCGCATGGCTCGAACTCGGACGGCATCAGGAAGACGTCGGACCCCGCCTCGATGAGGTGGGCCAGGCCGGAGTCGAAGCCACGGTGATAGCCGACATCGGCGGGAAAGCGCGTCGCCATCTCGGAGAACATCGCTTCGAGCGAGGGATCGCCCGTCCCGATCACGGCCAACTGGACCCTGCGGGCATCGAGGCGTTCCGGCAGCGTGTGGCGGAACATGCCGAATCCCTTCTGCGCGGCCATCCTCGACACCACGCCGAGGACGGGCACGCCACCACGCCGGGTCAGGCCAAATCGATCGCGAAGTGCGGTGGTGCTCAGAGACTTCTGATCGAGCGAGTCGCCCCCGTAGGGGGCAGGCAGGTGCGGGTCGTTCTCCGGATCCCACTCGGTGCCGATGCCGTTGAGGATGCCGACCAGGGCGTCTCCCTTGTCGATCAGCACGTCATCGAGGCCCTCGCCTCGCTGCGGCGTCACGATCTCCCTCGAGTAGGTGGGGCTGACGGTCGTGATGATGTCGGAGGCCCTGATCCCGGCTCGCAGCGAGTTGATGCCGCCCGACTCGCGGCTGTCAATGGCCGGGTGTGCCGGGTCGATCCCGGTCACAGGGAGATCGTCGAGCGAGAACCAACCCTGATACGCGAGGTTGTGGATGGTGAGAACGACGGGGATGGACGGCCAGTCGCCCCCGGCGGCGTCGGCATGCAGAGCCAGGAGGGCGGTGTGCCAGTCGTTGGCATGGAGCACATCGGGCATCCATCCCAATGCGTCGCTTGCCGCGATCAACGCACGGCACAACGCTGCATATCGGAGATGCTCGTCCGCTCCCGGCGCGTACAGGCCACCGCGCTCGAACCACTGAGGGGCCGAGACGAGGTACACGGTGGCCCCCGCCCCGCGCAGTTCGGAGATCGAGGCCGTTCCCAACTCGCCGAGATCGAGCGACTCCAGGCCGGCAACGGGAACCTCATCACACCCTGCGAGGTCCATGACGTCGTAGCGGGGCAGGAAGGCTCGCACATCGTCCCCCGCGGCGGCCAGCGTCGCCGGGAGCCACCGGGATACGTCGCCGAGCCCTCCCACCTGGGCAAACGGCGTCATCTCGGCGGTCGCAAAGGCGATCCGCATCAGACGGTCGTTCCCGGTGGCAGGACGGCACCCTTGGGGATCACGATGATCCCGTCCCGGATGTGCCACCCGTCACCATCGGCCTCAGCGAGGCCTTCGTCGTTCAGCAACCTGACATGGTCACCGATGCGGACGTCTGCGTCGATGATCGCGCTGCGTATGTGGCAGTCGTGGCCGATACCGAGGGGGGGCAACCCCACCGGCGGCCGTTCCTCGTAGTTCTCCGCACCCATCACAACCGATCGCTCGATGACCGTCCCTGCCCGCACCATTGCACGGACGCCGATGATCGAGTTGGTGATCTTGGACCCCTGCACGATGGCGCCGTCGGCGAGGATCGCCTCGAAGACGTGACAGTCGGTGATCTTGCACCCGGGCAGGAACCGTGGATGGGTGTACATCGGAAGCGCCGGGTCGTAGAGGTTGAGCGCCGGCATCTGCTGGGTCAGTTCGATGCTGGCTTCGTGGAACGACCCGATGGTCCCGATATCGCGCCAGTACCCCTTGTGGACATGACCCGAGACCGAGTACCTGTCGACGGCCTGGGGGATCAACTCCTTGCCGAAATCGTCTCCCTCGAACCCGTGCAGCATCCCGAGGAGGGTCTCGAGTCGGAACACGTAGATGCCCATGGATGCCAGCAGCGTTCCCGGCGCGGCATCGATACCACCGGCCTCGATGGCGGCCTCGTCGAGGGTGAGTCGCTCCACCACGGCCGGGTCCTGCGGCTTCTCGACGAACTCCACGATTCGATGCCCGGCCATCCTCATGATCCCCAGGCCACCGGCCTCTGTGGGCGACACCGGATTGACCGCGATGGTCAACTCGGCTCCCGTGTCCCGGTGGGTGCGGATCATCTCTTTGAGGTCCATCAGATACAACTGGTCGCCCGAGAGGATGACCACGTCGCGAGCCTTCGAGTCGATCAGCCGCCGAACATGCTGGCGAACGGCGTCAGCCGTGCCCTGGAACCAACTCTTGTTCTCCGTGCTCTGCTCTGCGGCGAGGATATTGACGAAGCCGTCGGAGAACGTGTCGAAGCGGTAGGTCTGGGCGATATGGCGGTGCAGGCTCTCACTGTTGAACTGGGTGAGTACGTAGATCCGATCCAGGGACGCGTGGAGCGCGTTGGAGATGGGGATATCGATCAGTCGGAACTTGCCTGCGACCGGCACGGCAGGCTTGGCTCGATCACGGGTCAGCGGCCACAACCGGGTGCCTTGGCCACCGCCGAGGATGACGGTGAGGACGTCGTTCATATCTCCCCCAACCCTACTGCCGCCACAGGCGATCGCGAGTGCCCGTAGCATCGGGACCAGAGACCACCCGGGAGGCGTCGTGAACGGGATCAGCCTGCTGCTCCGCATGCTCGGCAAGCGATTGCCGACGACATCGGGAACGCTCTCGATGGAAGGCATCGATGGGCAGACCGAGATCGCCCGCGATCGATTCGGCGTCCCGCACATCACCGCCTCGAGCGACGCCGACGCCTGGTTCGCTCTCGGCTTCTGCCAGGGGCAGGACCGCGCATTCCAACTGGAGACCCGGGTCCGGGTCGTCCGCGGGACGCTGGCCGCCCTGATCGGCGCCGATGCACTCCCGATCGACCGCCTGACCCGCCGCATCGGATTCCGCCGGCACGGAGAGGCTCTCGTCGATCACCTCCGGCCCGAACATCGCGTGCTCGCGGAAGCCTTCGCAGCCGGGATCACGGCCGGTGCCGGCACGGGCCTCAAGCGCCTCCCCCACGAGTTCGTCCTGCTCCGCACCCGTCCCACGCCGTGGGAGGCAGCCGATGCGATGGGCTTTCTGGCCGTCCAGGCGTTCTCGCTGGCAGCCAACTGGGACGTCGAACTGGCCCGCCTGATGATCGTCGCGCTCGACGGGCCCGAGGCGGCAGCCGCCCTGGATCCCGGCTACCCACCCGATCATCCCGTCAGCAGCAATCCCGGAGGGACGGCGGGCGCAGCGCACTCCGTGGCGGCGGCGCAGCGGCTGGCTGCGGAGCTCACTGCGCTCGCCGGAGTGGTCGGGTCGATCGGGGGCTCCAACAACTGGGCGATCTCGGGTACGAAGACGGCCTCAGGGAGGCCCATTGTGGCCAACGACCCCCATCTGGCGCCGGTGCTCCCGTCACACTGGTATCTGTGTCACATGACCACTCCCGAGTGGTCCGCGGCCGGAGCATCGTTCGCTGGTGCCCCTGCAATCGGAGCAGGCCACAACGGCCACGCTGCCTGGGGTGTCACGGCCGGGCTCACCGACACCACCGACCTGTTCTTCGAGGAGGTCGGACCGGATGGGAGGAGCGTGCGCCGGGGCGATCGGTTCGTCCCATGCGAGGTCTTCGACGAAGTCATCGAGGTCAAGGGGTCCGACCCCGTCACCGAGCAGGTGCTGATGACCGACCGCGGGCCGATCGTCGGCCCCGCATTCGATGGTGAGATCGGCGCCCTCTCGATGGCGGCGACGTGGCTCCACCCGGCACCCATGGGGGCCATGTTCGACCTCGGCAGGGTCCGCTCTTTCGAGGATCTCAATCGACTGTTCGACGGGTGGGCGGGTGTCCCGCTCAACATCGCGTACGCCGACGACTCGGGCACCATCGGGTGGCGCCTCATCGGCGACGTTCCGGTACGCGGCCGCGGCAGCGGCGCAGTGCCACTGCCTGCATGGGAGGACGACACCGCCTGGCTCCCCGACCACATGTCTTCGGACGCTCTACCGCGCCTGGAGAATCCGGTCACTGGGTTCCTGACGACAGCCAACAACCTGCCGGCGACGGGGGCAGTCCACCTCGGCACCGACTTCCTCGACGGCTTCAGGGCAGCCAGGATCGCCGAGATGGTGTCGGCGCGAGACGACTGGGAGGTCAATACGGTCCTGGCCTCTCAGATGGACCGGACCTCACTTCCGTGGCGGGATCTGCGAGAACCGCTGTTGGCCGCAGCAGAACGATCGGGCGACCTTGGCGTTGCCGTGGAGATGCTGCGCACCTGGGACGGCGTCGTCGCCCCCGACTCGCCTGCAGCCGCGGTGTTCGAGGTCTTCATCGCCGAGGCCGCCCGCGCCGTTGCCGCGGCCAAGGCACCCAACAGCATGGAATGGGTGCTCGGCGGGGGCTTCACTCCGCTGGTGCCGTTCAACATGTTCATGGTGCGGCGGGTCTCGCACCTGATCGACCTGATCCTCACCCGGCCCGACGGATGGTTCGACGACTGGGACGAAATGCTGCGTACGGCCCTGCGGTCTGCCCTGGCACGTCTGAGGACGGAATGCGAAACCGATCCTCGCCGGTGGGCGTGGGGCGACATCAGGCAACTGGTGCTGCGCCACCCGATGAGCCTGCAGCCCCCACTGGACAAGGTGTTCGACCTCGGACCGGTCCCACATGGAGGTGACGCCAACACCGTCAACCCCGCTCCCGTCGACCCACGAGATCCGCTGGGCAACCCCGACTTTGCGATCGCCTCCCTGCGGATGGTGGTGGATGTCGGCGAGTGGGAGATGGCACGATTCGTCCTTCCCGGCGGCCAGAGCGGCAACCCGTTCTCTCGCAACTACGGCGACCAGTTCAGGATGTGGCAACTC
>JABMPV010000434.1 GCA_013202595.1 bacterium | reverse complement strand
CACACCGCTGCGACATCGGCCGGCGCATCGACGACGGCAACGTCCCATCCGTCACCCGACATCTCGGCCGCAAACGCCCCGGCCCGCGACCGGGCGCGGGACCAGGCAACCGCACTCCGGGATTCCAGGATCGGCTCGAGCGCTCGCAACTGGAACCGGGCCTGCACGCCGGAGCCGAGCACGCCTACGCGGGCGACGTCGGGAGGGGCCAGATGTCGAGCCGCCACTGCGCCCGCCGCCCCGGTCCTGACCTCGGTGAGCCACCCCTTGTCGAGCAGGATCGCCAGCAACTGCCCGGTCTCCGAGTCGTACAGCAGCATGCTGCCGTCGCTCACCGGGAGTCCGAGATCGACGTTCCGATAGAAGCCCGACGCGATCTTCACGACATACGTGGATCCGCCGACCACCCTCCCGTACTTGATGTGGACGTCGCCGGGCGGGTCCTCGAAGTGCAGCAGCCCCACAGGGGGGACGTCGACGAGACCCCGCGAGTAGTCGACGAATCCTTGCTCCATGGCATCGACCACTTCGTCGGGTTCGACTACCGACCGTATGGCGTCTTCCTGGAAGATCTGTGTCATCTCTGCTCCTCGACTGCCCCTGCCAGGACGGCGGGGTCCACGTTCCCTCCGCTCACGACCACGGCGATGGGGCCTGGAGCGGCCACCTTGCCGGCCAGGACCGCAGCGACACCGACCGCTCCCCCACCCTCGACGGTCTCGCCCTCATTGCTGTGGAGATGGGCCATGGCAGCTGCGATCTCGTTCTCGGACACCAGCAGGATCTCGTCGATCAACTCGCTGCACATCGCAAAGGAGTGATGGTTCTCCGGCCCGAGGCCGCCGGCGAGGGCATCGGCGAGCGTGTCCTCTTCGATCACGTCGGTGAGGCGCCCGGCGCGAATGCTGTCGTACATCGCCGGACCCCTGTCCTGGCTCACCCCGATGATGCGGATATCGCGATCGGCGCTCTTTATGGCAACGGCGATCCCCGCCATGAGGCCCCCGCCCGAGAGTGGAACGACCACGGTCCCGACCTCAGGCAGGTCATCCAGCAACTCCAGACCGATGGTGCCCTGCCCTGCGATGACCCTGGAATCGTCGAAGGGGTGGACGAAGACCAGGCCGTCGTCGACCAGTTGCCGGGCAGCGGCATCGGCATCGTCCTGCGTCGGCCCTGCGACCACCACGGTTGCGCCCAACGCCTGCATGGCGGCGACCTTGACCTGCGGAACCCTGGTCGAGATGCACACTGTGGCCTCGATACCCTCAGCGGCTCCGACATGGGCGACGGCCCTGCCGTGGTTGCCGCTGGACACCGCCACCACACCTGTCTCCCGCTCGACGGCGGTGAGTGATCGAAGGATGTTCGTGGCTCCCCTCAGCTTGAAGGAGCCCGTCTCCTGGCGGTTCTCCAGCTTGAGGTACACGTCGGCGCCGGCCACGCCCGAGAGTCGCTTCGAGCGCACCAATGGAGTCTTCAGGATGCCATCCGAGATGCGTTTGCGGGCGGCGAAGACGTCTCGCAGAGTCGGGTGCTGTGCCACGAATCACAGCGTAGGCGGTCGCCGGAACCGATCCCGAGACGAGAAATCTCTCAGATTTCTCAGAATGACATTGCAAATCCTCGCGAAATAGGGAACAATCGTGGAGCCCACGGGCGTTGTACCCCGTGGAAGACCAATCGTCCGTCACACGGACGAGCCATCGGCCCTCGGGGCAGATGGTGCAGAACCGGAGGATGACCTAATCCAAATGACCCGCACGATGCGCGCGCGACGCGACACTCGCCGCGAGACCCTCGACGACCGGGGCCGCTTGGCGGCCGACCTCATGGGCCAGTACCTGGCCGAGATCGGCGCGCACGAGTTGCTCACCGCAGAAGACGAGGTAGACCTCGCCCAGGCCATGGAAGCGGGAACGGAGGCTCAGCGCTCTCTCGACGAGGGCAATCCCAGCCGTTCGGAACGCCCCCGGCTACAAGTCCAGGTCCGCAGGGGCCGCCGAGCCAAGGACCGCTTCATCACAGCCAACCTCAGGTTGGTCGTGTCCAATGCCCGCCGGTATGCCGGCGCCTCAGGCATGGACTTCGTCGACCTCGTCCAGGAAGGCAATCTCGGACTGATCCGTGCCGTCGAGAAGTTCGACTGGCGCAAGGGATTCAAGTTCTCCACATACGCAACCTGGTGGATTCGCCAGGCCATCACCCGCGCCATTGCCCAGCAGTCGCGTGTCGTGCGCATCCCTGTGCACCTCCACGACATCCTCGGCACCGTGCGGTCTACGGCAGCGGCTCTCGAGTCGGAACTGGCCCGCCAGCCCACAGCCGAGGAGATCGCCTTTGAAACGGGGATCGACCTGGCTCAGGTGAAGCAGGCTCTCGAAGTCTCATCGCCCGTGCATCTCGAAGATCCCGTCGGCGAGGACGGCGCCCAGATGGGCGACTTCATCCTCGACGCCGAGGCCATCGACCCTGCCGAGGCAGCAGCGGATGCAGAAGCAGCCGACCGGCTGCGGGCATCGCTCGCATCGCTTCCCGAGCGTGAGGCACGCATCGTCGCCGCTCGCTTCGGGTTCGATGACGGTCGCACCCAGCCACTGTCGGAGATCGCTGCAGCAGAGGGCGTGACTCCCGAGCGTGTGCGGCAGATCATCAACGAGGCGCTCGAGCGTCTCCGCGAACGCGCCGCCTAGTCCGGGCTGCTTGCGGGCAACTCGACACTGATCGTGGTCCCCTGATCGGGGATGCTCGCCGCCGTCACCGTCCCGCCGTGCATGCGCACTAGTTCGCGGACGATGGCGAGACCGAGGCCCGAGCCACCTGTCTCACGGCTGCGTGAGGCGTCGGCTCGATACAGGCGCTCGAACACGTGAGGCAGGTCATCGGGATCGATGCCTTCGCCCGTGTCGGCGACCTCGATCAGGGCGACTCCCCCGCGATCGCGAGCCGTCACCGTCACCGACCCACCGTCGGGCGTGTGGCGCACCGCGTTCTCGATGAGGTTGGCGAGTATCTGCCTGAGCCGATCGGCGTCGGCGAACACAATCAGCCCGCCGTCTGTAGAGCCCGATAGATCGACTCCCGCCACCCCGGCACGCACCCGGTGGGCGGCTACTGCTGCGGTCACGAGATCTCCCAGATCGAGATCGACCAGATCGATCCGGAGCTCGCCCGATTCCGCAAGAGCAAGATCCTGAAGATCGTCCACGAGGCGCTGCAGGTGCACCGCCTCCTCGTGGAGCGACTCGATCACCACGGGCTCGGGCTGCGCAACACCTTCGAGAATGGCTTCGAGATATCCGCGGATGTTCGATAGCGGTGTCCTGAGCTCGTGGGCGATATCCCCCGTGACCCGCCTGCGCAGCGCGTCCTGGCTCTCGAGCGAGGCAGCCATGGAGTTGAACGCCCCCGCGAGATGGCCGATCTCGTCCGAACCGCCCGCCTCGACCCGCTCAGTCAGGTCCCCGGATTCGAGCCGCTTGGCCGCGGTGGTGAGCCGGCCGATCGGCTGCAGCATCCGCCGCGACACCAGGACCGTCACGGCCACTGCGATCGCTGCGACGAGAGCCACGGCCAGCAGCAGCCTCCATCCAACCGGTGTCGTCGGAGTGGTATCGCCGCCGGGGAGCCCGAGGAACAGGAGTGCCGGCTCCGCCGTCTCACCCGAGAAGACCGGGCCCAGCACCTCGACGCCCCGGCCACCGCCGAACAGGAACTCCTCGATCATCCCGAAGCTGTCGGAATCGATCCCCTCGAGGACGACCCCGCCCTCGGTGCCATCACCGAGGATGATCGGGAGGCCTGACTCGAGGATGAACGTGCTCAACTCCTCGAGGGCGACCAGATCGGGATCCAGGTTCTCACCCACGCCGGTGAGAACCTGCTCGAGGAAGAACTGCTTGACTGCTCCCGCCGCCTCGGGGTCGGCCGGGTCCCATGCGGGATAGACGATGCCGAAATCCCCCGGGCCACTCACGCTGAACGGGACTCCGATATCGCCGAGGAACCCGGCGAGTGCCTCGCCTTCGGCATTGATCTGCTCCACAACCGTCAGGAACGCATCGGGCTGCGCTGCAAGGGACTGGGGGTCGAACTCGATGACCGGGCTGCCCGGGTCGATGATCCCGGCGGGAGCATCGGGAAGACCGGCGTCGCGATCTGCGCTGTCGGCAATCGGCTCGCCATCGAGAGTCGTGAGGGCAATCCGCTCTCCGTAGAGATCCGACAGTTCGCTCACCACTGACTCGACGTCATCCCACGACTGGTTGGTGAGCGCGTGGAACGACAATTGCTCGTAGATGATCTGCTCGGTGACGGCATCACGCTCCACTGCGGCATCGGCTTGACGGACCGTCTCACGATTGACCACGAACGCCGTAGCGACGACTGCGATCAGCGCCACCAGGAGCGAGGTCAGCACCAGCCGGGTGCGGAGGCTACCCATCGAGATCGTCCGCCATCCGATAGCCCACGCCGCGCACCGTCACGACGAGGCGCGGCTCAGAAGAGTCGTCGCCGAGCTTCCTGCGCAGCTTGACGACATGGGCGTCCACGGTGCGCTCCAGGCCGAAATAATCGAACCCGAAGGCCCGCTCGCACAACTGCCTTCTGGTGAATGCCCTCCCGGGAGACGAGGCAAGGGCATCGAGAATCGCAAACTCGCGAGGCGTCAGATCGACGGGTTCTCCATGAATGCGCACCTCGTGGCGCTGGCGGTCGATCTCGATGGGGCCGATGATGTCCGGTGGGGCCGCGGCCGCGCCGTCGCCTCGCCGGAGCACGGCCCGCACCCGTGCCGCGAGTTCACGCGGGCTGAAGGGCTTGGTCACGTAGTCGTCGGCCCCGAGGTCGAGGCCGAGCAGCACGTCGTCCTCGGTCGAACGAGCGGTCACGACGACGACGGGGGTCTGACGCTCGGTGCGCAGGATCCGCAGCACGTCGAGGCCGTCCATCCTGGGCATCATCACGTCGAGGACCACCAGATCGGGGTCGACCTCTCTGATGCGCTCCAGGGCGGTGCGGCCGTCGTGGACGACCATCACCGAGTGCCCTTCGCGCTCGAGGTACAGGCGGATCAGCTCCGCCTGTTTGCGATCGTCCTCAGCCACAAGGATTCTGGGCATGGTTTCACGGTACCGGTCGGACCGGGGGGAGGCCCGGCGATCCGGACCTCCCCTCCAGAGTCCTTCAGCCGGTCCGGCCCTCCGTCAGGTTCTCGCTGATCTGACCGAGCTCCGTGCCCGGCCCGAACGGCCCCGGGAATGCGCCATCGGGCCGACCGCTGTGGACCACCCCGGACGGAGCGTCGGGAGCGACGGCCACATCAACCGTGCCACTGATGTCTTCGATGAACCATCCGCCGTCGAAGTCTCCGAACTCGAAGCCTCCGAACGCCCCGTTCCCACATGGACCGACCTTGAAGACGACGTCGCCGCCGTACAGGTCGCTGTAGACCCCGGCCACTACAGCGTTGGCTGCCTCATCGGTGAGATCCCAGATGACGTGTGATCCGCCGAAGGGACCGGTTTCGATCTCGTACCCGATCCCGGCTACGTCGAGGGCAGCGGCGATTGCATCGGTCTCTGCCTGCTGATCGGCCAGAAACTCCTCCGGAATGCCTTCATCGAAGGTGTGGGCGAACCCGGGCTCTCCGCCGCTGACGAACACCTCGCCAAACTCCAGAGGCAGGCCCTCGAGATCGAAGCCCTCACCGAACAGTTCCTCGAGCTCGGGGGGGAGGTTCTCGAGATCGAAGCCCTCTTCGAGCGATCCGACCAGCTCCAGCCCGGCGCCGAACAGTTCCTTCAACTCGGGCGGCAGGTTCTCGAGGTCGATGTCACCATCGAACGAGAATCCCTCACCGAACAGTTCTTCCAACTCAGGGGGGAGGCTGCCGAGATCGAACCCGCCGCCGAACGGAAGGCCTTCCCCGAACGGGAGGAACTCGATGCCGCCCATCGGGAAGGGATGCATCCAGGCGGATGGGATGGGGAGGCCATTCTCTGCGTAGAACTCGCCGACGGCCTCTGCCGCAGCGGGATCCTCTGGATCCCAGCCGACGACCGAGACGTCATACATCTCGAACTCGATGCCGCGCTCGTCGAGGAACGCTGCCAAATCATCGGCGTGGCCGTTCAACTCCGCAACGGCGTCTGCATCGATCGACGGCATGGGAAACCCGGAGTCGAGACCTTCAGGGAACTCAAAGCCCTCATCGACCCATGCCTGGTCACCGAAGCTGATCTCGATGCACTGCTCGACTCCGTCATCGGCGCCGGGCTCATCGCCGGCCGCCGATGCGGGAACCGCAGCCGCCAGAGCGATGGTGACGGCTCCGAGGACTGCAATGGCCCTGGTCCGTGTCTCCATGTGTGACCTCCGTGTGTCTGATTGAGTGCCACCGTACGGAACCCCGATGAAGGTTCTATGAAGGCCCTGTCACTGGTCGATGCCGATTTCCGAGAGTGCTGAGCTGATGCGCTCGTAGGTCGACATGAGGTCTTCGGGGACGACTCTGGTACCGCCGACCGCCGTCATGAAATTGGTGTCGCCTTCCCATCTGGGGACGAGATGTAGATGGAGGTGGCCCGGTACGCCGGCGCCGGCCACTTTGCCCAGATTGGCTCCCAGATTGAAGCCGTGGGGAACCATCGCCGCACGCACGGCACGCTCGGCTCTGACCAGCAGGCGCCACATCTCGCCGGCCTCGACGGCCGTGGCTTCGGAGAGATCTGCGATGTGCCGATATGGGCTCACCATGAGGTGGCCGGTGGTGTAGGGGAAGCGATTGAGGACCGTGAAGGCTCCCTCGCCGCGCTCCAGCACGAGCGAGTCCTCGATCGCCTCGACGTCGGGGAGTCGGCAGAAGAGGCACCGTGAAATCTCGTTGAGTTCGTCCGCCGTCCTCACGTAGGTGCTCCGCCACGAGGCCCACAAGGTGTCCATGGCCATCGAGCCTATCGGAGCATGTCGGGAATCCGGCGCAGCAGTCGTCGAAGTCGGCTCCGGCACCCGCCATAATGCCCGGATGCTCGATCGGTCATCCGGAATCCTGCTTCATCCCACCAGCCTCCCGTCGCGCTTCGGGGTCGGCGATTTCGGCCCGGCGGCCCACGACTGGGTGGACTGGCTGGCCACCACAGGCACCCGGTGGTGGCAGGTGCTTCCGCTGGGACCGACCGGGTACGGGGACTCTCCCTATCAGTGCTTCTCCGCATTCGCCATGAACCCGTTCCTCATCTCTCCCGAGGTGCTCGTCTCCGACGGCCTGGTGAGTGCCGATGACACCACAGAGGCTCCCGGAGGCGGGACCGCCCATGTCGACTTCGGCGCGGTCATCCCCTGGAAGCGCCGCGTCCTCGACACGGCGTTTGCCCGTTTCGCCGACGGGAAAGCGCCCCATCTCCAGGAGGACTTCGGGCGGTTCCGCGAAGAGCATGCCGCGTGGCTCGACGACTTCTCGTTGTTCATGGCCGTCAAGGAGTCGCTCGGTGGCGGTTCCTGGCACGACTGGCCTGCCGAGATGAGGCATCGTGACCGCGGAACGATGCGGGCGGCGCGGGTCGACCTCACGGAGTTCGTCAGCCGCCACGTGTTCCGGCAGTTCGCCGCGCATCGCCAATGGACGGCGTTGCACGACAAGGCTCGCGACCTCGGCATCGGCATCATCGGCGACGTGCCCATCTTCGTGGCGATGGACAGTGCCGATGTCTGGGCGAATCCCGATCTCTTCATGCTCGACAACGACCTCCGCCCCATTTCCGTCGCCGGCGTGCCGCCGGACTACTTCGCGGAGACCGGGCAATTGTGGGGCAATCCGCTGTACGACTGGCCGGCCCATGTGGCGTCGGGTTTCGAATGGTGGATCGATCGCATCAGGGCGATCAACAGCCAGGTCGACCTCATCCGCATCGATCACTTCCGGGGTTTCGTCGACTACTGGGAGGTGCCTGCCGATGCTCCGACGGCAGAGACCGGCCGCTGGGTGGGCGGCCCGGGCGAGGCCTTCTTCCGCGCCATCGACCACGATCTCGGCGGCCTCCCGATCATCGCCGAAGACCTCGGCGAACT
>JABMPV010000433.1 GCA_013202595.1 bacterium | reverse complement strand
GTAGGGGAGGACCTTGAAGTCCCGGTAGACGTATCCGCGTTCCCACAACTGCTTGAAGACCCACCAGACGGATTCCATGAAGTCCAGGTCCATGGTGGAGTAGTCGTTCTCGAAGTCGACCCAGCGGCCGATACGCCGCGTGATGGATTCCCACACTTCGGTGTTGGCCATGACCCGCTCGCGGCACGCCTCGTTGAAGCGGCCGATACCGTATTCCTCGATCTCCCTGGGGCCGGAGAGGCCCAGGGCCTTCTGGACCTCCATCTCGATCGGCAGCCCGTGGGTGTCCCACCCGAAGCGCCGCTCGACCCTGTGGCCACGCATCGTCCAGTAGCGGGGGACGATGTCCTTGAGCACGCCGGCGAGCAAGTTGCCGTAGTGGGGACTCCCGGTCGGGAAGGGGGGACCGTCGTAGAACGTGAACTCCGTGTCCTCAGATCGCATCTCGACGGAAGTGGCGAAAGCGTCGACCTCGTCCCACAGATCGAGGATGCCGCGCTCGAGTTCGGGGAAGGAGACTTCGGGAGAGACTCGTGTGAATGGAGTGGGCATCTGTCCTCGCTCGGCCGGCTGTCGCTGTCAGACGGCCGGGACGAGGTGATCCCCGCGGTACCACCCGGCTTGCCGCTCGGAGCGGCCACTCGTTGGCCCCATTCGGAGGGGTGGCCGGCGGGTTCTACCCGGGCAACCGCAGTTTCTACCTGCAGTCTGCCCGCTCTTCCCGCGGCTCGGGGGTGATGTCCCTGCGGTCGGAGGCTGCCGAACTCTCACCGTCATCGGCTCGCTGTTGCCCCGATGTCCCGCCGGGCACGTCCCCGTCGTCACCGTGGCGGGGGATGGTAGTGGCTAGCCGGGCCGATCCGTGACTACCGACCGTTGGGTGATGGACAAGGACACGGTGGTTGGGGAACAGGCTTCGGGTGAGGGCAGCGGAGGCTCTCACCCGATCGGGGCTACGGTCGGGGAGATGACCGGGCCAATTCACGCTCATCCAGACGGTGTGGTGATCGACGTGTGGGTGGTGCCCGGTGCTTCACGGAGCGAAGTCATTGGATTGCACGGCGATGCAGTGCGGGTGCGAGTGGCTGCGCCGCCCGAGGGCGGAAAGGCCAACACGGCGCTGGAGCGGCTGATGGCCGCAGCGTCGGGTGCGAAAGAGGCAATCGTGATCTCCGGTCACGGGTCGCGACGCAAGCGAATCGTGCTCGAAGGAGTGAGCCTGAAGGCGGCTGCTGCAGCATTTCTCGATGACCCGCGGTGACCGCGATGCCACCGACCTGAGCGAGTAGGGCCGGAAGGCCCTCCCGGACGTACCCGGTTCCTGCTAGCCTCGCCGCCGCCGAGGAGGATTGTGTGGCCAGAGAGCTTGCAGCATCGACACTCGAGCGCTATCGCAAGCGACTCGAAGAGGAACGGGAACGCCTCACAGAGGTGATCACCGAGATCGAAGAGGAGCGGGAAGAGGTACGGCTCTCCGAGACGTCTTCCGATCGCAGCCCGGATCCCAACACCGCAGAGGGTGGGTCGCTGGCATTCGAACTCGAAAAGGAACTGTCACTGGCCGAGAACGCCAGAGACCTGCTCGCAAAGGCCGAGGAGGCGCTGATCCGCATCGACGATGGCACCTATGGCGACTGCGACGCCTGTGGTGAGCCCATCCCGGTTGCCAGACTCGATGCCCTTCCCTATGCGAAGCAGTGTGTCGAGTGCGCCGCCTCTCGTCGCTGAGTCCCCGCGCCATAGCGCTCGGAGTCGCTGCGGTGGTGGTCGTGCTCGACCGCCTCACGAAGTGGTGGGCCGTCGGCAACCTCTCTGATGGGCCTATGGTCATCGTCGACGACTGGTTCCAGCTGAGGCTTCTGGAGAACTCCGGGGCATCGTTCGGGATGTTGGACGGTGCAGGCTCCTATATTGCCTTCGGAGCTCTCATCGCTGTGGTGATCATCGGTTTGGTGGTCCACAAACTCGAGAGCGGTATCGAATCCGCCGCCATGGGCCTGGTGCTCGGTGGTGCGGTGGGCAATCTGATCGACAGGATCTTCAGGGGTGACGGCTTGTTCGACGGGAGCGTGATCGACTTCATCGACATCAACCCGGGCTTCAACTTCCCGACGTTCAATATCGCCGATTCGGCGATCACCATCGGTGCGATCCTCGCGGTCTCGATCGCAATCTTCCGAAAGCCCGCATGAGATATGTGATCCCAGCCGACCTCGACGGGGAGCGGGCAGACAAGGTCCTCTCCGTCCTCGCTGAGCTCAGCCGTTCGGTGGCCAGGGAACTGGTCGAGTCCGGTGGCGCCACGTTCGGCGGGGAGGTGCTCAGCGCAGCGTCGAAGGCTGCGGCAGGCCTCGTGGTCGAAGTGGAACTTCCCGAACCCGAGCCGCCACTCTCGGCCGATCCCGACGTCGAGTTCGAGGTGGTCTTCGAGGACGAACATCTGGCAGTCATCGACAAGCCGGCCGGCCTGGTCGTCCACCCGGGGGCAGGCACCAGCGGGGGCACACTCGCAGCGGGTGCGATGGCGCGGTGGCCTCACATCAGGGGAGTGGGTGACGAAGGTCGATGGGGCCTGGTGCATCGCTTGGATCGGGACACGTCGGGGGCGATGGTCATCGCTCTCAGCCACGATGCCTTCTCCGGGCTCCGCTCTGCGATGGCTGCGAGGGAGATAGAGCGGCGCTACCTCGCACTGGTGTTGGGGACCCCGGCCGCCGCGACAGGGACCATCGAGGCGCCCCTCGTCAGAGACCCCCGCAACAGGAGCAGGTTCACGGTCCGCTCGGATGGGCGACCGGCCCGGACGCACTACGGCGTCGTCGCTTCGTGGTCGGACAAGACGCTGCTGGCCGTCACTCTCGATACCGGCCGCACCCACCAGATCAGAGTGCACCTCCAGGCGATCGACCTTCCCGTCATCGGCGACAGGACGTACGGGCGTCCCGAATCCGGGTCTCGCATGTTCCTGCATGCAGCACACCTCGAGTTCGATCATCCAATCCTGGGAGATCGGGTCTCTGTGGATGTTCCGCTGCCGCCCGCCTTGCTGTCGATGCTGGACGCCCTCGGCGAACCGGAGTCCGGCTCGATCGGCTGAGGGGCCCCGCGACCCCGGTCGATCACCCGAAGAAGCTGCGAGCCACCTCGAAGATCTTGTCGTCGACGCCGCGCACATCGGCACACGCCTCGGCGAGCGATACCGGGACGATCTCGGCCCCGCGCATCGCGACCATGATCCCCGACTC